>CAJWCW010000018.1 GCA_913030615.1 uncultured Gammaproteobacteria bacterium
AAGGCGGCAGTTTCACATTACACGAGGATGGCCGGTATCGAACTTGGTCCGCACAGCATTCGGGTGAACACCATTTCTCCGGGTGCGATTGCGACACCTATATTCTGGGGCGGTTCGGCTCGAGCCAATACACTTACCGACGAAGACAATGAACGCAAGATGCAGAAATTGCAGGCCAACTTATCTCGTGCCACACCGCTACCTCGGAGCGGACTGTCAAAGGATATCGCGGAAGCTGCGTTGTTCCTCGCGAGTGATGCGGGCAGTTACGTCAATTGTCATGACCTCGTCGTGGACGGGGGACGTACGTCAATGTTTATGGAGCCCCCCCCGGTCCCGGGTTCTTCATGACGTCGCGAAACGGACCAGTGTCCATGCGGGGCTCTTTAGGCATCCCGAGCACGCGTTCGGCGATGATGTTGCGCTGAATTTCGTCCGTACCCCCCGCAATCGATGTGGCTGGGACCGAGATGAGAATTTCCGCGATCAATCCGGCTAGCGGCCCATCCTCGTCGCCCAGCATGCTGTCACTTCCGCTGATCATGGTATGTACCTTGGATGCCTGCCGGGCGACATGACTCGCCGCCAACTTACCTAAGGAACCTTCAGGCCCTTGAGGTCGACCCTGTTGTTGGGCAGCACGGGCACGGCGAGCTGTCCATTCAGCCGTCTTAGCTTTGATCATCAAGTCGGCGACGGCTTGCCTGACGACGGGATCGTCAATTTTTCCCGTTTCAATAGCTCGTTCGAAGACCAGGTCCACGCGACCAGCGCGTTGCGGATACCATTTGTACGGTTCCATAACGGTAGCTGTTTCCTCGCGTTCTTCGTCGTATATACGACCCTCGAGGTTGCGGTCTCTTTGCACCGACCGTAGCGCATCAGCGCTTCGGCGCTCGTGCATTAGCGTGGTCATGGCAACTTTCCAGCCGTTGCCGATCCGATCCACTTGATTCTCTGGAGCAACCACGGCATCGGTAAAAAACACCTGATTGAAAGACGCGTGGCCGTTCATCTGCTTGAGCGGATGTACGTTCACGCCGGGTTGATGCATGTCGATGACGAAGTAAGAAAGTCCGTCATGTTTGGGCGCCTCCCAATCGGTGCGCGCAAGCAGTAGCCCGTAATCGGCATGGTGCGCGCTCGTGGTCCAGACTTTCTGCCCGTTGATGATCCACTGGCTACCATCGAAGTCGGCTCTTGTGATGGCACCGGCAAGATCGGAACCGCTTCCCGGCTCACTAAACAGCTGGCACCACGTATCTTCGCCCGTAAGGATGCGTCTTAGGTACCGAGACTTTTGGCTATCGTCACCGTGCTCGAGAATCGTCGCAGCTGCCAACAGACGGATACCACTACGGGCCACGGTGACGGCGTTTGTACGGGAAAATTCCTCATCCACGATCGGATTCAAAACCAAGGACAGGTCCTTCCCAAACCACTGCGATGGCCACGTGGGCATTCCCCAACCGGATTCGGCAAGTTTGGTACGCCATTCGATTAATGAGGCATTCGGATCCCAATTGGATTCGAGCCAGAGCCTTAGCTCATTACGAAGTTTCTCGGCGTCGAGGGATTGCATCAGTGTCGCCACCGCGTGACTAATTGTTCTTTGTGATAGGAGGGATCACCAAAAAAAACTTCGGAACTTTTGGCGCGTTTGAACCAAAGGTGTGTGTCGTTGTCCCAAGTAAATCCGACACCGCCGTGAATTTGGATGCATTCAGCTGCGATTCGCATATAGGCCTCGGAGGCCGCTGCTTTGGCTAGGCTTGCGAGTACGGGCAACTCGGGGTCGCTAGATGCAGCGGCTGTTGCTGCGTAATAGGCCGCGGACTTGGCCATTTCTACGTCGAGCAACATGTCGGCGCATTTGTGTTTGATGGCCTGAAACGATCCGATCGCTCGACCAAATTGGATTCGTTCCGCCGCGTATTTAATGGTTTCGTCAACCAAGTGTTGCGCGCCTCCCACCATTTCGTTGGCGAGAGCGATTGCAGCTAGATCGAGCGTATCCGCCAACTTGGCCGATTGATCATCGTTCCCGCCAAGACGTCGTGCGGCGACATCGACAAATTCGAGTTGCGTTAGTTTGCGAGTTGAGTCAATGGTATTAAGGACGCGCCGGTTTAATCCTGGCGCATCACCATCCACTAAGAAAAATCCAATGGAGTCGATCCCGTCACTAGTAGTGGTCCGGGCGACGACGATGATGAAGTCGGCAATGTGCCCATCAAGGACATAGCGTTTGACCCCGTTCAAGCGGTCGTTCTTGGCCGTAAGCTCGATTGAATCGGCGTCCCAGGTTCCGAAGGTTTCGAAAACCGCAAGGGTTCCGATACGAGCGCCAGTTGCTATATCCGGCAACAGTTCGGATTTCTCTGATTCCGTGCCGACGTTCATAATTGCCGTCGCGGCTATCGCAGTCGCGAGAAACGGGGCACAGAGAAGCGTTCGCCCCATTTCTTCAAACAAAATTCCAAGTTCGGCATGGGATAGCCCGAGTCCGCCGTATGTCTCGGGTATGTGAGTCGCCGTGAAACCGAGTTCGCTAGAGAGTTGTGCCCAGACAATGGGGTCGTAGCCTTGATGCGTTTCCATCAGCCGGCGAACTTCGACTGTTGGTGATTTATCGGCCAAGAACTTTTGCGCCGTTGCCCGAAGCTGATCCTGTTCTTCGTTAAAAGTGAATTGCATGAGGTCCCCTTCCTCATCGACGGTGTACCCGCGAGCTGAGAAACGCGGGATGTGTATGCCCCTAGCTATCTTTGCTCAATCGCGTTGGCTAAATAACGATCCCCGCTAACGGATCTTCGACGCCGCGTTGCTCCCGTTGTCGGTCAACGAGATGTTGTGTCAAAGAGACCTCCGCATCGGCTGAAAGGCGAGCAATGGCGACATGCCCGCGGCTCGCAGACGCGTACGCGGCGACGGGCGAACCAGGATAACAGGCGGTGGTTGCCCCGGCTGACATGTCGCCCCAAACATGGACGTGGCCAAGCGCTAAATAGTCGAATCCCGAATTACGGATTTCTTCCTTGGTGATTTGTGAGGAACCGATACCGGCTCGTTTCTCAACGACTTGGCCGTGCGCGAGGCCTATATTCCATGCGTCGGCAACGGGCTCAGGCGTCCCGGCCAGCGGGGCGTTTTCGGGGGCGTGCTCGGCCATTGCTTTACCCCATACGCGGGCACCGAGTTCAGGAAACTCAATGATATCTCCCCGATGGTCGAGGACGGCGTGCACGTGATTCCCGGCAGACGCTAGTTCGATTCGATACCAAACCGAATAGTCATCGTGGACGTCATGATTCCCTGGGAGAAGAACGGTCGCGCACGACAGTCGCTGCAGTTGATTGCAGACAAACTCGAAATCTTCATTGGGCACGCGGTTGTTGTCGAAGAGGTCGCCAACGATTAAGAGTAAGTCAGCACATTCGTCGAGCGCGACTTGGACAACGGCTGCGAATGCTCGCTCAGCGCCGTTGCGGAACTCGCCAGCGGTATCGGTGGTAAAGCGACTGTCCAGGTGCACGTCCGACGTGTGCACAAGTTTCAAGGGTCGTTCATGCATAGGAGGCATTCTAGCGCAGGCTTGTCGAACGCGTCTTGGAACGAAATTCGGCCGACTGATTGGGGTGTTGTTAAGGATCGGGCGTGGGTGCGCTCGGATCCAGGAGTCCCTCGTCTTTCAACACGCGCCATACGTTGGTTGGGACTGGGGTTATTAAATAGTCACGGTTTTGTTCCGCTTCCTGAGGGCTCCTAGCACCGGGTATGACGGCTGCGACCGCTGGATGAGCTAACGGAAATTGCAGGGCGACTGCGGCCAGGGATACGTTGTACGCATTGCAAATGCTCGCCATGTGGCGTGTCTTTTCGACAATGTCGGAGGGTGCTTGGTCGTACATGTACGTCGCTGTGCCCGTGGAATTAGCAAGCCAACCACTGGCATAGGGTGCTGCGATGATGACGCCAATGCCCCGTTTATCGCAAAGCGGTAGCACACGCTGTAAAGCGCGAGTTTCGAGAAGCGTGTAGCCGCCCGCGATCACGAAAAAGTCGAGATCAACAAGCTCGGCAATGCGTTCGCAGAGATCCTCGTGCGCGCTTGTCAGCCAACTGTCCGCGTTGCGTGATTCCAAGTTGCAGCCGCAACCGATGGCATTGATGGCGCCAAGCGCGCGCAGTTCGTGGAGCGCTGTAGCGCCGCCCCCACGGTTGGAATCGAGTTCTTCGAGATGTTCTTCAATTTGACTAGGCGCGTGATAACCGTAGTCGATGTCGTGAATCGTTAAGCTGTCGACGCGCGAATGCCCGAGACGTTGCAGTGATTCGTGATGCTGAGACTGAATGCGTTGGTAGGTGTAGTCGAATTCGACGCGAAAACCGGTGATCGGATCCCGCGGTGTTCGAACCTGCCCGCCGGGCGACAGGGTACGTTTGCCTTCATCTCTTTGCGGCTCGGGTACCAGAGATTTACCGACCTTGGTGTTGATGCAGTACCGTTCCCGATCATCGATACCGGCGAGTGCTAATCCCAACCGCCGTTCTGAGCGACCAAGACCGTACCAGGGTGCGGTATCGAAGAAACGAACGCCGCTGGTCCACGCGGCGTTCACGGTATCAAGGCTGGTCTGGGTTGGTACGTCGGGACTCCCGATGGTGCCTCCCCCGAAGCCCAACGGCGTGACGAACAGGTCGCTTTTCCCAATGCGGCGTGGCGAGGAGAGGTCCATATCAGGGACGACGGTTCAAACGGGAACGTGTCGCCTTTGGCTCGCCGTTAGCACCCCTTGGCGATGGTTCAATGAACGAAGTCGAAGGCACCGTTGCCGTCGACTTCTCACCGATGGCATGTCGAAGGTTTAGGCTTGGTGCCGTAAAACACTGCCGGCTCGTACGCCGGTGTGCTCGCCTTCCGAGACGCTAATTTGTCCGTTCACCAAAGTCGCCTTGTAACCCATCGATTTTTGAATATAACGGGGCGCTCCGCCTGGGAAATCGTGCACTAGTTCGGGTTGACGCTCGGCAACCGTATTCGGGTCGAAGACGTTGACATCCGCTCGCATTCCGGTTGCAAGAGTCCCTCGGTCTGACAAGCCAAGTACCCGCGCGGGTCCCGATGTCATTCGTCGAATACCTTCACCCATGCTGTAGACGCCGGCCTCGCGAATCCAGTAGGACAAGATGAAGCTGGTCCATCCTGCGTCCATGATCTGGGAGACGTGTGCGCCTGCGTCGCCTAGGCTTGGAAAGATGTGCTCACTCTTAAAGAGATCACCCAGTTCCTTGAGGCTTTGGTTAAACATTCGCAGGTTAAAAAGCGCTCGGCCGCTCGTTTCACGGGAAAGTCGGATGAACGTTTCAGACCAGTGTTCCCCAGCCGCATCGGCGGTCGCTTTCAGATTTTCTTCCGGTGCTAAGGTGTAGTTGGGCGAATCGCCTGCACCGAGGTAGAACACGTTTTGCATCGGCATGGTTCGACCGTCCTGCGCACGGGCCTCCTCAACAAGTTTGGCGGTTGTTTCCGCATCGTTGATGGCGGCCAGGCGTCCCGGGAGATCCATCTTGCGGATCGCTGCCCATGTTTCTCCTTGGACTGGAAGGTTGGATTGAAGCCCAAACATGAAACCCGATCCACGTACTTGGGTTATGGCCGTGAAGTCACCACCACCTGAGCAGAGTTGTTCTAGACCCTTGGCGGAAGCTTTGCCAGCACCTTCCTGAGGGCCGGTCCCGTAGCTAAAAAGTACCCGACCCTTGGTTGTATTCGCCATTTTCGCGAGCACTTCAAAATCCGCGCCAACGGCCTGCATCAGAGCGTTGCGTGCGCCCACTTCCTTGCCAATTTCGACCAGCTCGTTCGGGTCTGCAAACGTCCCGGGGATCGACCGTCCGTCGGGTAGTTTGTGGGGCGGGTAACGATTGGTCGAAAATCCGATCGCGCCTCCGTCAATGGACTGACCCACCACTTTGGCCATTTCGCTCAATTCTTCTGGTGTGGCTTGTTCCTCCACCGCCCGTTCACCCATGACGTAGAAGCGCACGGCACAGTGGCCGACCATGCCAGCAACGTTCAGGGCAGGATCGAGTGAATCGATCGCGTCCAAATAGCCGCCGTAGTCTTCCCAAGTCCATGGAAGCCCCGTCAGGATCGCGTGTTTTGGAATGTCCTCGACGGTTTCCATCATGCCGGCAAGCAAATCCCGGTCGGTCGGTTTGCACGGTGCAAAGGTGACGCCGCAGTTACCCATAAGGGCCGTGGTTACGCCGTGCCAACTGACGGGTGTCATCAGTGGATCCCAACCGATTTGGGCGTCCAAGTGCGTATGGAGATCAACGAAACCAGGGGTTACCACATGACCCTCTGCATTGATCTCTTCCTTGCCTTTCCCCTCGACCTTACCGACGGCGGAAATTAGGCCGTCATCAATTGCGAGATCACCAGGGGTGGGTTCGGCGCCTGTGCCATCGACGATGTCACCATTTCGAATAACGATGTCATGAGCCATAAGTTCCTCCGTGTATGACGAGCCTGGGATCCGGGGGTAGGTGTCCGGCCTCCCAACAAACTCGATTGCGCAACCTTCAAAAGCGAAGGTTGCCTGACATAGTTCTCAATACTACCTAGGTCCCTAGGCTTTAACAAAAGGGCATGCGTTGGATGCTCTTTGCGCTTATATGTATGGAAGCGGTGTGTGTTTCGTAAGTTAGAGATCTCAAGAATGGGCGACAGTGACGATTGATTCATGGGGACAACGCGAGATCTCCACTGGAACCGATGGTTTGATTGGTTTTTGAGTGCGCCGAGTGAAAATGTCGGCCTGGGTGCATTACTGTCGTCGAATGTTGACGAGGCTTAAGCAATGAGAGGACAACGGCGTTGGGTGTTGGCGGAGTGACGGATGAAAATGAAAGCGCTTTGGCGGCGTCGGCAGTTGGCCGGCGGGCGGCGGGTGCATACGGACTGTTGATCTTGACGACGTTTTTTTGGGGTGCAAACGCGGTATTAGCAAAACTGGCTGTGGGCGAAATTTCGCCGATGGCGTTGGTGAGTATGCGATGGCTAGGTGTCGTTTTAGTGATAGCGCCGTTTGCGATCCGATCAGTGGCTTCGGATTGGGCCGCGTTGCGTGCACGCTGGCCATACTTGATGACGATGGGTGCATTGGGGCTTGCCGTCTTCAACGGGATCTTCTATTGGGCTGCGCATCATACGTCGGCAATCAACATAGGGATCCTTCAGGGTGTCATGCCAATGTTTATTTTGCTCGGCACCGTTGGGCTATATCGAGTGCGTATTTCGTTATATCAAGCATTAGGGGTCGGGATCACGATGTTGGGCGTCGTGGTGGTTGGCATCGAAGGAGATCTCAATCAGCTTCGAACCGTTTCGTTTAACCGGGGCGATTTGCTGGTGCTGCTCGCGTGTGTTTTGTATGCGGCCTACACGATTGGGCTCCGTCACCGGCCGGAGACAGGCGCGGTCAACCTCTTTGTGGCTTTGGCTTCGGCCGCCTTTCTGATGTCGTTACCCATGCTGCTAATAGAGGTGAGATTGGGTTGGACGCAGCCACCGACGGCTCTCGGATGGGTGATCGCGGGGCTGGTTGCCATTTTCCCGTCGCTATTAGCGCAAATATTTTTCATTCGCGGCGTGCAACTGATTGGCCCTGCCCGCGCGGGTGTTTTTCTTAACCTGGTTCCGTTGTTTGCTGTGATGTTGGCGTTCTTTATATTGGACGAACAGCTGCAAATGCATCACCTCACGGCTTTGATTCTTGTGGTAGCGGGCATCGGGTTGGCAGAACGATCGAGTATGCTTGGACGGTCGAATAGGAAGGAGCAAACACGAAAATGACGATGTCGACGGTCGAACTAGAAACACTCTTTGAAGAAGTAAAAAACTGGGGTAAATGGGGTGATGACGACGAACGAGGTGCACTCAATTACATCACACCGGCACGAGTCGCAGCCGCGGCACGATTGATAGAAGATGGCACGACCGTCAGTTGCTCGCTTGAATTTCCAACGCGCCCGGCACCTGATAATCCGAGGCCAGCACAGCACATGATGGTTGTGGCGGGGGACGCGTGTACAGAAACTGGTATTCCGGGTATGGAATCCGCGATGGACTATATAGGCGTGGCGTTCCATGGGATGGCGGTGTCACACATTGACGCCTTGTGCCACGTTTTCGTGAAAGAGACGATGTACAACGGGTTTAATGCAACCGACGTTAAAAGTACCGGGGCAACCCGAAATAGCATCATGGCGGGGAAGGAAGGCATCGCGGGTCGCGGTGTTTTGTTAGATATACCTCGACTCAAAGGTGTCGACTGGCTCGACATTGACGATCGCGTATCCCCCGAAGACCTTGAAGCCGCAGAACGCGATCAGAACGTCACCGTTGGCGAGGGGGATATCCTACTAATCTCGACAGGACGTGATGCGAGACGGAAGGCGAAGGGACCCTGGGCGCCGACGGAGGGTCTGGCCGGATTGGATGGACGCGCGGTTCGGTGGCTGCATGACCGTCGTATCGCGACGCTTGGGTCAGACGGTGTGTCCGATGCGATTCCCAACACCGATACGGAAGGGTGGCCGATGCCGATACATCAGTGTGGCATCGTAGCGATCGGACTTCATTTGCTCGACAATTTGCGGCTGGACGCACTTGCCAATGCTTGTATTGAACGAGGACGTTGGGAATTTTTCATTTCGATCGCGCCGCTTCGAGTTGTCCGGGGAACTGGCTCCCCGGTTAATCCCATCGCGGTGTTATAGCGCGTGGCCTTGATTCCGGAAGATGTTGATCCCTTTCGAGACGTGGCCCTGCCCGAGCTCGAAGCGGTTCGATCGGGTGAGGAGCTTGATTGGCCGGCAATAGCGGAATACTTACGACACGCGCTACCACCCGAAATTGATACTCGTGGTTCATTCCGTGTGCTGCAGTTTCCCAATGGGTCTGCAAACCTCACATACATGATTGCTTTTGGGACTAACGAGCTTGTTTTTCGGCGCCCCCCTTTTGGCACCCTGGCACCAGGAGCCCACGATATGGGTCGAGAATACAAAGTCTTATCGTCGTTGTGGCGACAGTTTGAGTTGGCCCCTCGAGCCTATGTATTTTGTGACGATCACGCCGTGGCCGGCGCCGATTTTTTGGTCATGGAACGGCGTCGAGGGGAGGTCGTTCGTGGCGTCATTCCCGCAACGATGCGCCAACATACAAACGTCGGGAAACGGATCGGCTTCGCTCTGGTGGATGCAATGGCCCGTTTTCACCGGCTAGATCCGAACGAGTCGGATCTCGGCGACCTAGGTAGGTCGGAAGGTTTCGTTTTACGTCAATTGCAGGGCTGGAAAAAACGATGGGATTTGGTCGCGGATGAGCAATACGCTGCCCAAATGGCGGGCATTTTTGATGCATTGGAAACCACAATGCCTGGCCCGCAACGGGTTTCGTTGGTCCATAACGACCTCAAGCTCGACAACTGTATGTTTGATCCAGCTGACCCCGATCGTGTCGTCGCGATTTTCGATTGGGACATGACGACGCTCGGCGATCCTCTTATCGACCTCGGTACGTTACTTAATTATTGGCCGGACCCAGATGACGATTCTTCGGTGGTAGGACTCGCTCATGCAGGGATGGAACGAATGGGTTTGTCGTCCCGTCGTGAAGTCGTCATTCGCTATGGCGAGCTATCCGGGATCGACGTGACACGCGCCGACTGGTACGCGGCGTTCGCCCGCTGGAAAACGGCGACAGTTGTTCAACAGTTGCACCACCGGTGGGTTGTCGGTGATTCAACCGATGATCGTATGGCGACGGTTGCTGACGGGATCGGACGCTTGATTGCGGGCGCTGAGATGTTCATAACCGCGGATATGGCCAACTGAGCGCTTTGTGACCTAGGTAAAGGATGGTTTTTCGCGATCGGATCACAACGAACGGCGGATGCAACGGAACAACGTCTGCGGCCCGAGAATCGCGTACGGGTGACTCCCTAATCGAGGAGCGCTAGGACTTTTTCCGAGGGTCGCCCGATGACCGCTTGTCCACCCCGGATGATGATGGGTCGCTGCATCAGTTTGGGGTGTTCGAGAAGAATATCGACCACTGCCTTTTTCGACGTGTAGTCGTCCGCGTTAAGCCCAAGTTCGGTAAAGCTCTTGTCCTTACGAACCATTTCTTGAGGACTTTCCGGCACGAGATCAACGATTCGCTCAAGATCTTCGCGGCTCAGCGGCGTGTTGAGGTATTCAATGACATCGAACTCGACGTCGCGCTCGCGCAATATGTCGATTGCGCCGCGTGATTTCCCTCAACCGGGGTTGTGATAAAGCAGAATTTTTTCCATATCGTTAGCCCTTTGCTACTCGACCAGTATAGCTTGGTCGACATCGGGTCACACGAAGCTTCTTTGAAATAAGTGCGCTACAGTCGCGTCGGAGTAACTAGGTGAGAGAGCGATGAGCGAGACCGAGCAGCGCATGGAGATACCGGATCCCTACTCGATTGGACTTGATGAGATCGACGTTATGGATCCGCGGCTATTTCATGAAGATAAGCACTGGCGATATTTTGAACGTTTACGCCAGGAAGACCCCGTCCATCTCTCGGAGCGTGAGCATTCTGGACGCTTCTGGTCGATTACGAAATTCGACGACATTATGGCGATTGACACCAACCATCGCCTATTTTCTTCTGCCCACGGCATCGCGTTGGGGCCGCGCGTCGACTTGAATTCGCACGCCGAACCAAGCGCCTTCAATATGTTTATCTCGACAGATCCACCGAAACACGACGAGCAGCGAGCGACGGTATCCGCCGTGGTCGCACCTCCGAATCTCAAGTTGCTTGAATCCACTATTCGGGAGCGGGCTGGAACGATTCTGGATGCGCTGCCCGTTGGCGAAACATTTGATTGGGTCGACACGGTTTCTATCGAGTTGACTACCCAAATGCTTGCAACCTTATTCGATTTCCCGTTTGAGGATCGCCGAAAGCTGACGCGCTGGTCCGATGTTGTAACCGCGGGACAGGAAGAAGGCATCGTCGAGTCAAGGGAAGAAGGTCGACAAGAGATGCTCGCTTGTTTGGAGTATTTCACCCGGCTATGGCATGAACGAGTTGGAACGCCAGGCAACGATTTGGTGTCGATGCTTGCCAATGGTGACGCCACTCGAAATATGCAGCCGTATGAGTTTCTCGGCAATCTTTTGTTATTGATCGTCGGAGGCAATGACACGACGCGAAACTCCATCACAGGCGGAGTACTCGCCCTCAACGAAAATCCCGTCGAGTACGAGAAACTCAGGGCCGACCACGGACTTGTGCCGAATATGGTTTCGGAAATTATTCGTTGGCAAACGCCGATAGCCTATATGCGACGTACGGCGAACGAAAATTGTGAGGTCCGCGATAAACAGATCTTGAAAGGTGACCAACTCTTGATGTGGTACATCTCGGGAAATCGAGATGAAGAGTTCATTCCAAATGCGAATCAATTTCAGGTCGATCGATCCAACGCGCGCCACCATCTTGCGTTTGGTTTTGGCATTCACCGTTGCATGGGTAATCGAATGGCGGAAATGCAATTGCGAGTGTTATGGGAAGAAATCCTGAAGCGTTTCGAAACGATAGAGGTCGTCGGCGAGGCTCGCCGAAACTATTCAACCTTTATCCATGGTTTCCGCGAACTTCCGGTTCGAGTCCACGCACTTTGACGAACTTTTCGGTTCTTGATCTTGCCCCTATCGTCGAGGGGAGCAGCGCTGGACGGGCACTTGCAAACACCGTTGACCTGGCGCGTCATGCCGAGGCCTGGGGATTCACGCGCTACTGGCTAGCGGAACACCATAATATGCAGGGTATAGCGAGTTCGGCGACCGCCGTTGTGATCGGCCACGTGGCTCAGGGAACGCGCTCGATTCGGGTCGGATCGGGTGGGATTATGCTCCCCAACCACGCTCCGCTGGTGATTGCCGAGCAATTCGGCACGCTCGAGGCGTTGTTTCCAGGACGAATTGACCTCGGTCTTGGTCGAGCCCCAGGTACCGATCAGCAGACGTCAATGGCACTGCGCCGGACCCTCCAAGGCGACGTCGACGAATTTCCGCGCGATGTGATGGAGCTCAAGCACTACCTCGCCCCGCCGAAAGAGAATCAGCGCGTGCACGCGGTGCCAGGAGGCGGTGCCGAGGTACCGATTTGGATACTGGGTTCGAGTCTCTACGGCGCCCAACTTGCAGCGATGCTTGGTCTGCCGTTCGCATTCGCATCGCACTTTGCGCCCGCCGCAATGATGCAGGCTATCGATATCTATCGGTCGCGGTTCGAGCCGTCGCAGCAGCAAGAACGTCCTCTCGTCATGCTTGGGTTCAACGTTTGTGCAGCTGAAACAGATGACGAAGCAAGGTTTCTGCGAACTTCTGCGACCCAATCCTTTCTCAAGTTGCGCAGCGGGACTCCCGGTCGCTTACCTCCGCCAGTGGATGGTCTTGAATTGACGCCCGTGCAACAGAAAATGCTTGATGAGATGCGCAGCGCTTCGGCCGTCGGTTCTGCCGAAACCGTTGCTAAGGAGATCGATCAATTTCTTTTAAAGACGGGTGCGGACGAACTGATTGTCTCGTGTCAAATCTACGAGCATTCAAAACGATTGCGGTCCTACGAAATTGTTGCTGAGGTGAGGAGTTTGCAGAGAAACGCAGCCGCATAAGGCGCTGACATCGACGAATTCGTAAGAACGTAGGTGTATCACTTTTCTCACGCTAGAATGCGGGTGGTCTTATGACGGTTAACACGGCGGAAAGGATGAGCGAACAGATTGAGCGTATGGGTCAAGGGTCGGGGTTTATCGCTGCGCTTGATCAAAGTGGCGGAAGTACACCTAAGGCACTGCAGTTGTACGGCGTCGATAATTCTGCGTATCGCTCGGATGACGAGATGTTCGACACCGTGCATGCGATGCGGACCCGTATCATGACCGACTCGCGGTTCACTGGAACCCATGTATTGGGTGCGATCCTGTTTCAAAATACCCTAGACCGGGAGGTTTTGGGTCAACCGACTAGTCAGTATCTGTGGCGGGAAAAGCAAATCGTCCCGTTCTTGAAAGTGGATTATGGGATGGACGATGTTGCCGACGGTGTGCAAATCATGAAGCCGATTCCTGATCTGGACGAGAGGCTGATTCGGGCAAAAGCGCTTGCTGTGTTTGGTACCAAGATGCGTTCAGTCATTAAAGAAGCTAACGGCGGTGGCATTGAGAAAGTGGTCGCCCAACAATTCGAATTTGGGATGAACATTCTTGCACACGGATTGGTGCCTATTATCGAGCCCGAGGTCGACATCCATGCGATTGATAAATACGACTGCGAAAACCTTTTGCGTGACAATTTGCGAGCGCAGCTTGCGAGCTTGGATAGCGAGTTACCCGTGATTTTCAAACTGACCCTCCCTGAAACCGATAACTTTTATCAGGAGTTTTGCGAGCATCCCAAAGTGCTTCGCGTCGTCGCGCTATCAGGGGGCTATTCGCGAGAGGAATCGAATATAAAATTGTCTAATAATCAAGGAGTTATTGCCAGTTTCTCTCGTGCTCTCACGGAAGGATTGCAAGCCGAGCAAAGCACCGCGGATTTTTCCGCGATGCTGGGTTCGACGGTCGAGAGTATCGCCGCGGCGTCCGCCACTTGAACCGTTGATGGAGATGAGATTCTCCTCCTGGAAAAGTCTTTACGAAACCGCCACGGCACCGCCATCGCAAGTGATCGTCTCGCCGACCGTATAAGCGCCAGCGCGCGAACTCAGGAATATGGCGAGGCCGGCGATATCTTCCATTGTGCCGACCCTTCCCCTGGGATTATTTCGACCAACGCTGTCCCAATCTGCCCCTTCGACTTTGCCGCCGAAGCCGACACCAGCGCTCAACATCCATGAGGGGAAAGGACCGGGTGCGATCGCGTTGACGATGATATTTTCTTTCACCAAATGCGCGGCCATTTGTCGGGTGAGATGATGGACCGCTGCCTTGGCAGCACCGTAAGAAAAGTTGTCGAAGACGGGTGTTTTGATGCCGTCCACTGATCCGATATTAATCACGCGCGCGGGATCTTCGGAAGTCGCAGAGTGACGCAACAGCGGCAACATCTTCTGGGTTAGAAAAAAAATGCCTTTGACATTCGTATCCATAACTTTGTCCCACCCACTTTCGGGAAATTCGTCGATGGGTGCGCCCCAGGTGGACCCGGCGTTGTTGACCAATATATCGAGTCGTTCCTCGCGCTTGTCGATCTCGTTGAAAACGTTTTCGATGCCGCCAAGGTCGGACATATCACCGGGAACTGAAACGCAATCGCCGCCGTGTGTTTTTGCGAGTCGAGCTGCGGTTTCGTCGCAGACGTCGGCTTTGCGAGAATTGATGTACACGCGAGCGCCATGGATCAGGAACCCGGCGGCAATCATCTCGCCAATTCCACGAGAACCACCGGTAACCAGTGCAGTTTTGCCTTCGATCGAAAACCAGCTCGACATAACTATCTCCCCCCAAAAGGGAACCATCATAACGAGCGTGGCATCGGTAGTGGTAATCACACAGAGGAAACGGACTCTGCGAATCAACTTGCCGGCCGATGAGGAATCTCAAAGACGTCCGGTTGCAAATGCGTGAGTTGGCAGCAGCTTGCGTTTAGAATCGCGGTTCACTCGCGAAAGGGCGCGATCATGAGCGAATACCGGAAACCCATTCCTCGTCCAACGCCAGAGACTCGGTTCTTTTGGGATGGATGCAAGGAGGGCAAACTGCTTTTGCAACGATGCAAAGAGACCGGGAAAGCGTACTTCCCGCCCAGGCCCTTCAGCCCTTATACCGGATCAACCGATGTCGAGATTTTCGAAGCGTCGGGAAAGGGCCGTTTGTACAGCTACGTCATCAACGAACGACCTGCGCGGGGCTTTGAAGACGACGCCCCGTATGCGATAGCAATCGTGGAGCTCGACGAAGGCGTCCGCATGATGAGCAATATCGTTGATTGCCAGCAGACACCCGAAGCGTTGAAACTCGATATGCCTTTGGAAGTCGTATTTGACGAGATCAACGACGACGTCACATTGCCGAAATTCCGACCTCAAGGAAGCTGAGTACAGCGCCGATTCGACTTATGGCCGGATACGACCATCCTACAATCGAGAAAAAGTGGCAGTCGTATTGGCGCGACAACGATACTTTCTTGACACGAGATGATCGTTCACTCCCCAAGTATTACGTCCTTGATATGTTCCCGTATCCCAGCGGAGTTGGTTTACATGTAGGCCATCCGAAAGGGTACGTTGCGACAGACGTCATGGCACGGGCCCGCCGGATGATGGGTTACAACGTTATGCGGGTTATGGGCTGGGATTCGTTTGGATTACCGAGCGAACGTCAAGCTGTGCTCGAAGGCATCGGTCCCCGCGAAGTAACGGAGCGAAACATCGCGACGTTCAAAGAACAGTTGACGTCATTGGGGCTTTCGTACGATTGGTCACGTGAATTCGCTACTTCAGATCCCGAATACTATAAGTGGACGCAGTGGATATTTTTGAAATTGTTCGAACGAGGCCTGGCGTACGAGGAAGATGTACCGGTCAACTGGTGTCCGGCGCTCGGAACGGTGCTTGCCAACGAGGAGGTTAAGGATGGCGTTTACATCGAGACGGGAGATCCTGTGGAACGCCGCTCCATGCGTCAGTGGATGCTCCGTATCACCGAATACGCCGAGAAACTGCTCGATGGTCTTGATGATTTAGACTGGCCGGAAGGTATAAAGGAGTCCCAACGCAATTGGATTGGCCGGTCTGAAGGGGCGGCTGTGTTTTTCCCGATTGAAGGTTCCGACACAAGAATCGAAGTATTTACTACTCGGCCCGACACCCTATTCGGATGCACTTATCTTGTCTTAGCTCCGGAACACCCATTGGTTTCGTCGGTCGTGGTGTCAGCGCAAGCGGACACCGTATCATCGTATTGCAAAGAGGCGGAGCGCCGAAGCGAACGCGATCGGACGTCAGAGGCCGTGGACGATGAAAAAACCGGCGTTTTCACTGGTTCGTTTTGTATCAATCCTGTTAATGGGAAAGAGGTTCCGATTTGGATAGCAGACTATGTGCTCGCAACGTACGGTACCGGCGCGGTATACGCGTGTCCGGCGCACGACGAGCGAGACTATGCGTTTGCCACGCGTTTTGATCTCCCTATCATTGAAGTTGTGCAGGGGGGCGATATCGGTCGGTCGGCGTACACCGGCGAGGGTTTGCACGTCAATTCAGACTTCCTCGATGGTCTGGATGTCGCGACCGCGAAACAAACGGTTATTGCGTGGCTCGCGGACCAAGGATTGGGAAGTGGTCGAGTAAACTACCGTCTACGCGATTGGCTGTTTAGCCGCCAACGGTATTGGGGAGAACCGATTCCGGTGGTTCACGCAGAGGACGGCGCGGTCAGGGGCGTTTCCGAAAGCGAACTTCCCGTGACTCTGCCAGAACTTGATGAATATCGACCGACCGACGACGGCCGGCCACCGCTTGCTCGGGCGAACGAGTGGGTCGAAATTGAGGATCCAGAAACGGGTGCTCGATTAGTCCGAGAGACCAACACCATGCCGCAATGGGCCGGATCTTGCTGGTATTACTTACGCTTCATAAACCCGAACCGAGATGACGTTGCGTGGGATTCAGAAGACGAAGAATACTGGATGCCCGTCGATTTGTATGTCGGGGGTGCCGAGCACGCGACACTTCATCTTCTATACGCGAGGTTCTGGCACCAAGTGCTTTATGACATCGGTGCCGTTTCGACGCCCGAGCCTTTTCAAGCGCTTTTCAACCAGGGAATGATCCATGCAACCTCGTATCGTGACGCGCGTGGCAAGTACTACTACGAGAATGAGGTCGAGAATCGCGATGGAGGTTGGCAAGTGCTTGAAGATGGACGCGCGATCGACACTCGTCGTGAAAAGATGTCGAAGTCGAAATATAACGTGGTCAATCCCGAAGACATGTGCCGTGAATACGGGGCAGATTCGTTGCGGTTATACGAACTTTTTATGGGTCCGCTGGAAGAGGGGGGCGATTGGGATACGAATGGCGTTGCGGGTTGTCGTCGATTTCTGGATCGAGCCTGGCGAGTTTTCGAAGAGGGTAAATTAACGGACACAGAGATCGAGGCGTTGGAATTGGAGAGAGTCCTGCACATCGCCATCCGCAACGTGACCGACGCGGTCAACTCGAAACGGTTTAATACCGCGATTTCCGACATGATGGTTTTTGTAAACGAGGCCACTCGATCGGCGGCAGTTCCAAAAAGTTGGTATGAAGCGTTCGTCGCGATCTTGGCGCCTTTTGCACCCCACGTTGCAGAAGAACTTTGGCAGGCGTTGGGTCATGAAGATTCCATTACATATGCACGCTGGCCGACATTTGATGAGTCGAAAATCCGTACTGAGACTATCGAAATCGCGGTCCAAGTGAATGGCAAACTTCGAGCAACGCTCATTGTGGATGCGGACGCCGTTGCGGAAGACGTTGTTGCCGCGGCCAAGGCTCAACCTAACGTGCAAAAGTTCATTGAGGGTAAGGCGATTCGCAAGGAAATCGTTGTACCGTCGAGGCTCGTGAACCTAGTCGTGTAGCTCGTTTAACAGCGGCACGCGCAAGCCACAACGCGGCGACTCCGACCAAATTGTTAGGTCTTTACGCGAACCGCGAGGGCGCGCGTGAGTCTTCGGCTCTTGTCCTGACGTCGATCAACACGGTTTTTCCTTCCGCATTGAATCGTCGCGCCTCGGTTAACGCTGGAGCCATCTCTTCCGGTTTTTCGACGATGATGCCTTCTGCGCCCATACCCTGGGCGATGGTTGCGTAGTTTCCTTGCATATGGGAAACGCCGAATTGCTCACGGGCCGTTGGAAAACCGCCGGGATAGGTCGCCATGATTCCGTTGTTCAGGACAATGGTTGTGATGGGTATGCCGGCGCGAGACGACGTTTCAATGTCGAGACCGGACATACCGAATGCGCCGTCGCCCATAAGATTGACGCAAAATCGTTCAGGCATCGCCATTTTCGCCCCGATCATCAACGGGATCGAAAACCCAAGGTGCGTGGACTTGCCCCAGCCTACGTAACTGTGCGGCGTTGTCGCGGTGTAGAAGGGCACAATTTGGTCGCGGGGAGCGCCAGCGTCGTGGGTAACAACGCTGTTTTCGAGATCGAGGTTTTGCCCCATCTCGTGGATCACTCGGTACGGCGAGAGGGGTGCATCATTGTTGGTGAGATAGGGACGCCAACTTTCCATCCACTCCGCTCGTGACTTGGCGATGCGACCTTGAACGCCGGTGTTTCGGCCGTCTTCGCCAATCAATCCTTTAACGACGTCTAGGATCCCCGTGAGGGTTAGACGGGCGTCGCCTGCGAGACCAATGTCCGCGATCGTGTCTTTGTTGATCTCGTCGATATTGATGACGGAGTGGATCAGGAATTTTTCGGGGGAGAAACGTTGAGCATAAGGGG
Source organism: uncultured Gammaproteobacteria bacterium (assembly GCA_913030615.1). Classification (GTDB taxonomy): domain Bacteria; phylum Pseudomonadota; class Gammaproteobacteria; order Pseudomonadales; family Azotimanducaceae; genus UBA11889. The sequence goes on from CAJWCW010000018.1 coordinate 18,565, forward strand.
AAGAGGTTAGCGAGGCGCCGATGGCGAAAATCACATCCGCGCTATCAAGCCATTGTCGCGCAGGTCCCGTCACGGTGGATCCGCCCGCACCGAGGGATAGCGGATGGCGTTCATCAAAGGCCGACTTGCCCGGCATCGATGTATAGACAGGAATATCGAGTAGTTCTGCTAGCGCGCGAAGCTCCTCCGTCGCGCCCGCAGAGAGTACGCCTGCGCCAGCCCAGATCAGAGGATTTTTGGCCGCGATCAACGCCTTTGCGGCGTCGTCAAGCTCATTCGGTGATGGTTGGCTCAGTGCGGGCATTGGCGATGTATAAGGTTGCGCTCGTTCCGGAATGTCGGCCATGCAGACGTCGATAGGCATTTCAACCACTACGGGTCCGGTACTGCCCGACCGGAGCGCGTGAAACGCTCGTCGCATCACGTTGCCGGTTTGATCGGGTCGGCTGATGAATTCGACTTTCTTTACCACCGATTCCCAGGTCCGAGCTGCAACGAAATTAGGACGGGTAAAGAGCATGTCGAGAGGGTTTCCGCCGGGTAAAACGAGGATGGGAACGTTATCGGCAAACGCCTGCGATAGGCCACCGACGGAGTTTTCCGCGCCGGCTTGCGATTGCATGGCGACAACGCCAAAGCGTTTTCGATCGGACAATCTCGAATAACCATCGGCGGCCATCACTGCGCCCCGTTCGTGTCGAAAAGCGACCGGTCGGATGCCTTCTTTTGCGACGGCTTCAATTAACGGGTTGGAAGGAAAGCAAGCCATCCACTCGACGCCCTCCTGCTTAAGGATGGAGGCGACGTACTCGATACTGTTCATGCTTCGGAACTCCTGCGGTCAGTCTTCAACTGCCGATTGAAGTCGCTCTTGTGCGTTCAGAAAGTCTTCCATGAACTCGTAGACCACGGCGCGTGAGGACTGAATCGAATTCATCAAGCCGACCCCTTGGCCTACGAAGGAAGTTGCGAGTTGTTTTGCTCCCTCGTGTCCGCCTTCGGCAAGCTTTGTAACTTTTGCGAGCGGTGCTTCGCTAACCAGTGACTGCAACGGCATGGGTAGGGGGTTAGGGGCTTCGCCGGACTCCCATGCGTCAGTCCAAGGCGACCGGAGCTGACGCGAATATTTCCCCGTTCTCGCTTTCGAGCGGACGGTCATGCGGGAGTCAGCCTGGACATATTTTTCTTTGATAATCGGCGACGTGTTGGCCTCCGCGACTGTTAGCCAAACGGATCCGGTCCAAACACCGTCTGCACCCATCGCCATGCACGCAGCCATTTGTCGGCCAGTGACGATGCCGCCTGCGGCAAGAACGGGCACGTCGGAATCTTTGACCGCGCCACAGACTTCGGGAACCAGCACCATGGTCGAGACTTCACCACAATGTCCTCCAGCCTCGGTACCAGCAACGACGAGAAGATCAACGCCCGCATCCACCTGCTTGACGGCGTGCTCTTTTGCTCCCACGAGGGCGGCCGAGGCAACGCCATGTTGTTGACACATTTCGATCATGTACCGCGGAGGCACTCCTAACGCATTGGCAATGAGTTTGATGGGGTGGGAAAACGCCACGTCGATAATGTTGGTGGCACGCCCCTTGGTGAGAAAGCCGCCGCCGCCGCCCTGCTGCTTGGCGTAAACATCTTTGGTATCGATCTGATGTTGGGCAAGGATGTTAAGGGCGAAGTCTCGGTGATCCTCCGGCACCATAGTTAACGTTTCTTCTGCGCTGGTGTCGTCGGATATCGCGATACTCGTCGGTGCGATCAAATCAACCCCATAGGGCATTCCGTCGATGTGTTCGTCAATCCAATTAAGTTCGATTTCGAGCGTCTGCGCTGAATGTCCTGCTGCACCGAGAACACCCATACCGCCGGCTTTGGAGACTTCCACGACGACGTCGCGGCAATGCGTAAATGCGACGAGTGGAAATTCAATGCCGAGCATGTCGCAAATTCGAGATTTCATTATTGGTTACCCCTACTAAAATTACCCGTCGTCAATGTGCAACGGCAACACAGTCCTATCCCTATTCCATGATCATATCTAGGATCGTTACACAATTGCACGACTCGACTAGCGGGAAACGGCGACTTTAGAGTTAACTAATTCCGGGGGCACGGGGGCTTGTCGTCGAGAAATAGACGGTTGGGGATAACGCCTTGATTAGGAGTCCTGAATCCAAGATGCATCTCGCTTCTCTCGAAATGCCGCCATTCCCTCCGAAGCCTCGTCAGAACGGAACATGCGGCCGCTCCACTCCGCGGTTTCGGTGAAGCCTTCTCCGATAGAGAGTTGCGGAACTCGACGTACTAATTTCTTGCATTCGACGACAGCAATCGGGCCCCCACGGTTAATCATCTCGATTTCTTCGTTCACGGCGGATACCAGTTGATCTTTGGGCACGGCACGGTGCGCGAATCCCATCTCAACAGCTTGGGATCCACTAAATCGTTCGCCGGTGATGAACAGTTTCATCGCGTGATGTGTGCCAAGTTTGGGGATGCACACGACGGAAATGACGGCTGGAATTACCCCTATTCTCACTTCGCTAAAACTAAATTGAACGTCTTCGCGAGCTATCACGATATCGGCCGCTCCGACCAGTCCGAGGCCGCCGGCAAACGCCGCTCCATTGACGGCGGCAATCACTGGTTTGTTGCTCTCGAGAATTTGCGTTAATACTTGCGGATAGGGCACCGACTTGCGTCCCTCAATGCTCTCGCCGGGTGGACTCTTGAGGTCGGCGCCCGCACAAAAAGCTGGATCCGTGCCGGTGATGACAATGCATCGTACCTCCGGATCGTCGTTGGCGACGAGCAAATGCTCGTAGAGCTCAAGTACCAGAATCGATGAGAGGGCGTTTCGATTTTCGGGCCGATTCAAGGTGATCCAGGCGGCTCCGTTCTTGACGGCATAAAGCGTTGCTTCTGTAGTTGCCACTATGATTCCTCTTCGTTTTCTTCGAATACGACCAAAATTTGGCCATTGTCGACTTGGTCACCTTCGCTAACGGGTACTTCTTGAACAACGCCGTCGATGGGTGCAGTTATTCGATGCTCCATTTTCATGGCTTCGAGAATCACCAACAGCTGGCCTTCGGACACGCTCTCACCCGCTGACACTTCGGTCGCGAGCACCTTGCCTGGCATGGGTGCGTATAACCCTCCGGAAAATTCGGCCACGCCGGGCTTCGGGAACCGATCCAACTCGGTCAGTACCACGTCGCCCGTTGGGGCGTGCACGTATCGATTGGTGTCGTCCTCCGAAACCGAAAAAGTTATTCGTCTTTGGTCGATGGCAAGGTCGATCTGGTTTCCAGTCACGCCGTGCAAGCCCACCTGGTGTTTTTCGCCATCGACGGTCATCACAAAAGTGCCGTCCCGTTGCGCGCGATACTCGATTGCACATTCGTTATCGCCGACCGCGTACTGGACACGCTCCGGCGGCATCAGTGAATTCCGCCAACCAGTGGAGATGTGACGGAGTACTTTTGCGCTTTTTCGGCGTCGATCTTGGGCGAATAAAGTCGCCGCGATGGCGGCGTCGCTGACTTCCGTGGGACTTGGTTCCCGAGTACGCGTGGGATTCACACGTTCAATGAAGTCGGTCGTTGTATCACCTGCGATAAATGCGGGAGTGCGCAACGTGGCCACCAGAAAATCGCGGTTGTTGGTGATGCCATGAAGTTGTGTCGTTTCCAATGCTCGCGCGAGTTTCGCAGCCGCCTCCCGCCGCGTCGGCGCGTGTGCGATCACTTTGGCAATCATGGGGTCGAAATTGACACTGACCTCGCTGCCGGCTTCGACGCCGGAGTCGAAACGGGCCTGAGACGATGGCTTCCATACTTGGATGGTTCCTGGCGAGGGGAGGAAATTCTTCGTCGGATCTTCTGCATAGAGCCGCGCTTCGATCGCGTGTCCATCGATCGTCAAGCTATCTTGTTCGTAACCGAGTTCTTCTCCCTCAGCGATTCTTAATTGTTCGCGCACGAGATCGAGCCCGGTGATAGCTTCAGTGACCGGGTGTTCTACCTGAAGTCGGGTATTAACCTCTAAAAACCAAAAGTCCTCGCCGTCGAGCAAGAACTCGACTGTGCCGGCCGAGGTATATCCGATCTTTTGTGCCGCTTTGACCGCGGCGCTCCCCATTTTCTCGCGGATTGCGGGGGTTACCGCGGACGAAGGTGCCTCTTCGATAACCTTCTGATGGCGGCGTTGGATAGAGCACTCACGTTCAAACAAGTGTATTAAGTTGCCGTGGTTATCTCCGAGGATCTGTATTTCGACGTGTCGAGACGCGGTCAGCCACCGCTCAAGAAACACGGTGTCATCGCCGAAAGACGCTTCAGCCTCGCGACGGGCGCTTTCGACGGCGGCTTCTAGATCGGCAACATTTTCGACGACGCGCATTCCGCGGCCGCCACCACCGGCCGATGCTTTGACGAGGACAGGAAAGCCGATCGCTTCGGCCGCTTTTGCTAGGTCGTCACCAACATTGAGCTCGTGCGCTGGTAGGGTCGGTACACCGGCGTCGGTCATCGCTTGTTTGGCTGATAATTTATCTCCCATTTGTTCAATCGCGTGGGTAGGTGGCCCTACCCAAGTGATCCCGCGCTTCATGATGGCTTCCGCGAAGCGAGCGTTTTCTGACAAAAAACCGTAACCGGGGTGTACGGCATCTGCTCCGGAGGCAGCGCAGGCTGCGTATACTTTTTCGGCGTCCAGGTAGGTTTCAGCCGACGTTTGGCCTTGCAGTGCGATGGCACTATCCGCTTCGTGTACGAAGGGCGCGCGGGCATCACTGTCGGCGTAGATTGCAACAGTGGCGATGCCCATTTCATGGGCGGTACGAAAAATTCTTCGCGCGATCTCGCCGCGATTGGCGACCAATAAGCGCGTGATCGGTTTGATATTTACATCCGCCATGTGCCGAACTCCTTGGTGCCTTTGACGGCGTCGTTTGCAACTGCTGAAAGCGCGAACCCGACAACGTCGCGGGTGTCTCTTGGATCGATCATGCCGTCGTCTGATACCCGCGACGTGGCGAAGAGACCCTTCGATTGCTCCTCAGCGTTGGCCATAACGGCGGCTTCGCGCAGAGAGTTCGCTGCTTCGTCGAACTCCGCCCCGCGGCGCTCGGCGGATGCTTTTTGGATGATTGTCATTACGCCCGCCATTTGTTCCGGGCCCATGACGGCTATTTTGGCGGTGGGCCAAATGAAGGTGAATTTAGTCCCAAACGCTCGGCCACTCATACCGTAATTCCCGGCTCCGTATGATGCCCCGACGATCACGGTGATATGCGGGACTGTCGAATTCGTCACCGCATTGATCATTTTTGACCCATTCTTGGTAATGCCGCCCTGCTCAAAGTCCGTGCCCACGACGTAGCCGGTGATGTTGTGAAGAAACAACAATGGCACGTCGATTTGATTGCAGAGCTGGATAAACTGCGATGCCTTTTCTGACGACTCGGACATCAGCGCACCGTTGTTACCCAGGATGCCAACGGGGTATCCGTGAATGGAAGCCCACCCGGTCACCAGTGTGGGTCCATACCGAGGCTTAAATTCTTCGAAGCGAGAACCGTCGACGACGCGAGCAACGACCTCTCGTATATCAAACGGTTTTTTGAGGTCCTCGCCGACGATACCGAGAAGTTCCTGCCGATCGTGGACCGGTGGGTCCGCTGGCATACTTGGCCCCGGACCAAGTTTTCGCCAGTTGAGGTGCCCCATTACTTCACGCAGCAGGCGAATGCCATCCATTTCGTTCTCGGCGAGATAGTCTCCGAGCCCCGACGTGGAAGTGTGCATGTCAGCCCCGCCCAGCGTTTCCGGCTCCGCATCTTCGCCCGTCGCCATTTTCACGAGTGGTGGCCCGCCAAGCGAAACCATCGCTTGGTTCTTGACGAATATGTTGTAGTCGCTCATTCCCGGTTGGTAAGCACCGCCCGCGGTTGAAGCGCCGAACACTAACGAAATGGTTGGTATCCGCATTTTGGATAGCTCGGTGATCTCATAAAAGAGACGCCCAGATTCGGCGAAATGTCCTTCGACACGCAGAAGCGGATCGACGGGTGTGCCACCCCCGCCGCCACCCCCGCCGCCGCGTAGATCGGCGCCAGCGGACTCGACGAATTGCACGTACGGTAGACGGTTCTCACGGGCGACTTCCAATCCGCGCATGAGCTTTTTCGAGTTGAAATGATTAAAGGCCCCCGCGCGGACAGACGGATCGTGGCCAAGAATGACACACTCGACGCCCTCGATGACGCCCACGCCGACGACGAAACCGGAGCCTATTGCTAC
>CAJWCW010000019.1 GCA_913030615.1 uncultured Gammaproteobacteria bacterium
CACCCTGACTGCGGTTGCCGACCTGGAGTCCAGGGACCAAGACTTCTAGATCGTTGATGGTCTGCATCCCCAGCTGTTCGATCATGGCCTCGTTAAAGCCGGATACCGTCATGGGGCGATCCATGACGTTCACTTCGCCACGCTCGCCCGTGACGATGACTTCCTCCATGTACCCTTCGTCCTGTTGCGCTTCTTCGGCCGCGCCCAACGGGAGTCCGATAAATGCCACGAACGTCGAGATCAATGAACCAAAAACGACTTGAGATCTACGCATCTGTTACCCCTATCAAACGACATCAATACGACAATAGCGCCCAAAATGACAATAGCGCCCAAACTCCACACTAAACGTCCAACGCGCAATTTTCCAATCCATAGAAGAAAAATCACCCATTTTTGGACCTGTGCCGCGTTTTTCCCATTCCCAACATTGGATGCTCGCGTTCGAAACTGTCTCTCGAACCCGACCCAAGGGAGCTAGTTTTGCTGTAACTCGACAAATGTTCGATAGGCCCCGCCGGGTCGGGCCATCAATTCGGCTTCCGAGCCGCTCTCGACGATTCGGCCGTCCTCGAGAAATATTATTTGATCGGCACGTCGAATGGTCGATAGGCGATGAGCGATGACGATGACGAGACGGTCTTTGGCTGCGTTTTCTAGAGCGCCGACAAGGCGCTGCTCGGTTTGCGGGTCGAGAGCCGCCGTGGGTTCGTCAAGAATCAAGATCTTGGCGTCGCGAACGAGGCCGCGTGCAATAGACAGTCGTTGTTGCTGACCGACCGATAACGTATCGCCGGATCGACCAAGAACGGTGTCGATTCCATCCGGTAGTTTGTCGAGGAATTCGTTGCAACCTGCAATCTCGAGGGCTTCATGCAACTTTGATTCTGTCGCATCCGGATTCGCAAGCAGGAGATTTTCACGGACCGTGTCGGAAAGGAGTACGTGTTCCTGGAATACGTAGGTGACGTGGCGCCTTAGGCTGTCCACGTTAAGTTCGCGGATGTCGATACCGTCGATCAAAATGCGACCAGAAGTTGGTGTGAGTAACGAAGGAATGAGGTAGGCCAAGGTAGTTTTACCAGCGCCAGTGGGGCCCACAATCGCGACGAGTTTGTTGATGGGAAGTTCAACGTTGATGCGGTCGAGAGCCCGTTTGCCGTCGGGGTAGTCGAAGCTGACATCTTCCAGCACGACACCCTCTTGGATGTTGTCTAATTGCTTGCCCTCTGACCGGTTCTCCTCGGAGCGATAGTCGAGGAAAAAGAAGACACGGCGTACTGCGGCCAGCGTTTCTTGAAGTTTGATCCATATGGAACCGTAATAGCCAGCGGCGCTAGAGATTTGGTAATAGATGCCTAACAACACAGCGAAATCGCCAGGGGTCATCGTGTTTTCGATGATCTGGTCGGACACCACTATGGTGACGTAGATGGCTGCGGCAGCGAAAACGCCGCCCGCGATCGATGCCACAAAGATAATCACCGCGATCGCATAGCGTTCGCGGAGGAACGTCTGATCGCTGAAGGACGCAAAACGGCTAGATACTTGCGTTGAAGCTCCGAGACTCTGTACAGCACCGACCTGTGTGATGGATTCTTCCATGGCGTTGGTGGCGGCTGAACCGGCGGCGCGTTTATTTTGATTGGTACGTCTGAGTGCGCCAGAAAAGGGAAACGTGGTCACGAACGCTGCAGGGACGGCGAACCAGGCAATCCAAATGAGTTCCGGCGCAACCGCGCCGTAGGAATATTGAAGAATGTAGAGGCTGATCAACGCGCCGAGGCCCATGAAAAAAGGAGTCAAGGTGACCCGGTACGCGAGGTCGGGGACTTCGGGTACGTCATAGAGCACTCGAAAGACGCTATCGCCGATACGCTGGTCGTCGAGTACGGTCATTGGTAGGTGCGTAAGACGGTGAAATAGACGCGTGCGCACACGATTGGCGATGGACTGAGTCAGGCGGACGTGCACCATGAATTCGGCGATACCCCAGATGCCGCCGCCCGCACTATAGCCCGCACTGACGGTGTTTTCGGCTTGCGTCGCCGCGTCCTGGCCTTGCAGAAGCCCTGCGCCCGTCCCACCCATCCGACTGCCGATGGTGAAGAGCATAGTGGCGTAGATGATGGTTAAGACCAGCATGATTCCCATGGGATCCAGTCCGTCAATCAGGTTGAGTATCGGATTCATGAACGGCGGATAGGCGACGCTGGTTTCACCGAACGGTCGTTGCAAGATGACGTTGTCGATCAGGATCTTGGCCATCCAAGGCAAGAGAAGCGCGGGAAATACCAATCCGAGCTGTAGGAGGAATTTCAGACTGAATAACCACTTAGCTTCGGCGAGCAGCTTGGTGCAACGTCCGATGAGCCGCAGCGCTTCGGTTGTTCTAATGTCGGGTTGGGTGTCGACGCGGTCGTCGAATTGGTTCTTGCCTAGCACCTCCTTCAGCACGGAGGTTGGTTCATTTGTTGCGATCGTCATGGCGATGTCTCGACCGTTTCAGTCTCGACGAACGCGCGGTACCGCCCATTTTCCAATCTCGTCAGCTCGTCGTGACTACCTATCTCGACGATGCGCCCGTCTTCAAGAAATGCGATCTGATCTGCATTACGGATGGTCGACAGTCGGTGGGTAATAAGGAAAATAATCTTGTCATTACCCCAGGTTGTTAGGTTGGCAAGTACGCGTTGTTCGGTTTGAGCATCTAGAGAGGCTGTGGGTTCGTCCAGGATGAGAATTGGTGCGTCGCGTAAAACGGCCCTGGCAATAGACAATCGTTGCCGTTGGCCGGCCGAAAGTTTAGCGCCGCGTTCGCCGAGTTCGGTGTTGTAACCTTCTGATTGTGCTTCGATAAAGTCGTGCGCGCAGGCAATTGTTGCTGCGGTCTCGATGGCGGCTGGTTCCGCCGTTGGGTTGCCGAAGCCGATGTTGTTCGCGATGGTATTAGCGAACAGTACATTTTTTTGTAAGGCAATGGCGGCATGTCGGCGAACGTCGTCGACGGCCATATCCCTAAGGTCAACGTCGTTAACTTCAATCCGACCGGAATCGGGATCATAAAGACGTAGCAGGAGTGACATCAGCGTTGATTTGCCTGAACCGGTGGCACCGACAATGGCCGTGATACTGCCGGCGCCGGCTTCAAGATCGATTCCGCGCAAAATAGGTTGATCCGGGTTGTAACCGAATACAACGTTGTGCCAACGCACGCGCGCGACCCGAATTGGAAAGGGTAATGGATTCTCGGGGTCGTCCACCTCGGGCTCGATGTCTAGAAGGAAGAATGCGCGCTCCAATGCCAGAAATAAATCTTGCATGCGCATCCAGATGCCGAGCAGTCCACGCACGCCGAATGCGAAGCCTCCTACTTGTCCCATCGCGATCCGATAGGCCCCGTAGTTCCACACTGCAAAGCCGATGAGCGAGGCGACCAGGGCTCCTAGAAAGGTGTCCCTTTGGTCGATGATCCACGAAACCATGATGTATTCAGAAAGGATCAATGTGCTGCCAGCCAGTAGCCCGACGAGCAAGGTAATCAGCGCCATATCGAGGCGGAGGAAATATGCAGCATCGAGTGCGCGTATCGAATCAGCAGAAAACCGATCAAATACACGCGACTCCGCCCGGTTCGCCTTGACGACCTTGACGGCTGCGAAGACCTCCTGGGCACGGGAGGTCAGGTCACTGTTAGCAATTCGGTTAGCAAGGGCTCGACGCCGTATCCTTGGCGTGGAGACGATGCTCAGCCAGGCCACGGGAAATACAACCACGACGACCATGAGCGTAAACCAGGGGTCGAACATGGCGACCACGAAAAGCCCCAAAAGTAGGCCGAATGCGGCACTGATGGGGGTATAGATACCGCTTTGAATCAAATTAACGATCATGGCGCTGTCTTGATAAACGCGAAAAATGGCATCTCCGACGCGTGCGTTGTCGTGATAACTCAACGATAACGACTCGGCGCGTTCAACCATCGCCACCCGTAGATTTTGATTAACGCTTTGCCAGATCCATACGTTGTAGTACCAGAACCCGGCCCCGAACAATGCACCGAACAAACTGCCGACGATGCCCCAAATAATCAGGCGGTTGCGAACCGTTTTACGTTGTTCCTGGGTTAATAAGGAGACGGTGTCCGGTTGAGCGCTGTCATCGACTCCAGATGGAAAATTCAAGTCGCCATTGGCGGTTATGTTTGATGGCGCGCTAGTCCCTTGCCTGCCTAGTTGTCTTGCCTCGTTGGTGACATATTCATCGCCAACGAACAACACCGTCGCCTGCAGGGGTTGCAGTTTTTGGCCGAGTAACACTTTGTTGTAGAAGAGGTCAGTGCCAACGAAAGCAGCGGGTATGCCCGCGACGATCCCCGAGAACATCAACCCACCGAGAACCATCAGGTGTTTGAGCATGGGTTGGAAGTAAGGCCAGGTACGAAACGCTAGTTGAAGCATCGCGCGGAAACTCATGCTAGGTGGATCGTTTCCGGTTGACCGATCCACGTAACCCTCAAGTAGGCTGAGATCGCTCACTGGAATTCGGGACTACGCAACCAGGACGCAGGAAACCGCTCGGTAATTTCCGTCCATGCTGCTTCGGAGCGTGGGTACTGACCCTTGTCGTCTGTGTCCACAATCCAGGCTTCGAGTTGGGATCGCATTGCGTCGAGTTGTGCCGCGTGAGCGGGATCTTGGGCGAGGTTCACCACCTCGTCGGGGTCGTTTTGCAGGTCGTATAGTTCTTCGGGAACACGCGGGCCGTAGGGTGCAGCCTGGGCAAAGGTCAGTTTGCCTTCGGTGGCAAGCCGACGAATCATGAGAAAGCTGCTTTCTTCAGGATCGGCCAATGAGATCATTTCACGGTGTCCCCAATTCATCAGCGGCCGGTCGATCATGAAGTTGCGAATATAGTGATAGCGCTCGCCCATGACTGAACGAACGCGATCTATGACATTCGACATGCGGTCGGCGGACGAGAAAACGTAGTCGCGGGAATAATTTTTTGCGAACAGGTTTTTCGAATCCATGTAGTCCGGAACGCTGAGAGTGGACAAGGCGAGCGAGGTTGCGGCGATATCCATGAGGTTGACGAGGTCACTTCGTCTTGAACCGGGTTTCACCACCTCCGACATGCCCGGAGCAACGACAATCAGAGGAACGTGCAAGCCTTCTGCATAAGTGAACTCCTTGCTTCGGGGCAGGTCTGAACCGTGATCGGAGTAGAGGAAAATAACCGTGTTTTTCCACAGACCGTCCGCTTTCAGACGGGAGACGGTTTGCCCCACCTGATAGTCAGTACGCAACACACTGTTGTAGTGGTCGGCGAGATGTCGGCGCACCTGGGGTATGTCCGGGTATTGGGCCGGCACGCGCACGTCGGCAGGTTTAACGGGCGTGTAACCGAGGGAGGGCAATTGTGACTCCAAGTTCTTGACACCTTTGCCTCCGGCCACGGACATCTGGCCGAAAAATACGGAACCGCCCGTTACATCGCGCCAATCGCCGCCGCCGGCTGATCCTTTCCAGCTTTGGTCGCCTCTTTCCAATGCGGTTGTACCCTTGGCGCGTCGGCGCTTCGTTACGGCCGCTTTGTCGTTGTCGTTGGTGATCGACTGTTCTGGATATGGGCGGGACGCTTGGTTGTATTGGTTGCGTTCGAAACTGAAACCTTCCGCGATTGAGTAGAGATCGGAACGATCGTAGGCGAAGTTGAAATCGTCCTTGGCGCCGTTATAGGTCGTGTACCCCGCCTTGCGGAATATCTCGGGAACAGTCGTTACGCCCTCCGGTAAGCGAATCTGGTAGCTCGGTACGCGGCCGGAGCGGTGATCGTGTGTACCTGTTCGAATACTGTAAGTGCCGGTAATGATCGCCGAGCGGGTTGGGCTACATACGGGTGACGGAGCGTAGGCGCGCTCGAACACTACACCCTGCGACGCTAATGCGTCGATGTTGGGGGTTTGGACCCGCGTGTCGCCATAGGTGCCGTACCAGGGCGCCTGATCGTCGATGGAGATCCACAGGATATTGGTCCGAGCAGTGGGATTTTGTTCAGCGAAAGACGACTGGCTGGAAAGTGTCGGCGCCAGCACAAAAATACACAACCCGAGTACGACTTTAAAACCGGACATCGCCGGTTGTTCCTCCATTTATTGTGTGCGTTTCTCTTGCAGCTTTTGTTGGAACTGACGTATCGCTTCGTCCTTCTGGGCGTAATCGGCAGGCGTCAATGGGCCCGACTTCACGGGCTTGCGACCCATGGGTAGAACGATGCCTTCCGGATAATCGCGGCCCCTCATACTTCTGTCGACCGACGCATTTCACATCACTCACTCGCCGCGGCGGCGCGCACTTCCTCTGTCCATTCCTTTATCCGCGTGGCTCTGCGCTCGTCGATAACGGGATCAGGTCCGCGTCCTGTAGGAAGAACCCTACCTTCCGGATAGTCAGCGCCTAACGCGCTACGACTGACCGAAAGGCTCCATTGTCTAAATTGCTCATACAGTCGAGTGGCGATCTCCGGATACAAGTCGATCAGGTTCTGCTGCTCACTCGGATCACCAATCACGTTGTATAGCTCGTACGGGTTCTTATTAGCTCCACCAGAGTAATCGGAATTCTTGACGATTTTCCAATCGTTATCCAGCCACATCCAGCCACCACTTGCCCTAAATCCCATCGGCTCATCTCGTCGAGCAGGTTCTTTATTGAACACTTCGGCGAGAGAGATACCGTCGTGCACCGCGTTGATGGAGTCTGGATTGAGACCCGCAACGTCGATCAGCGTCGGGAACATATCAACGGTACCCGACGGGAAGTTGGATACCCGCGGTTCTATACCTGCGGGCCACTCCACAATTGTCGGTTCGCGAAGTCCTCCCTCGTAAAAATCTTTTTTGAATCCTCGCAAATGTCCCGTGCTATCCGGATCCACTCCCCTATAGCAACCGTGCAGCGTCCTGGCCTCCAGGCTTGTGAGGTTCGGGTCAATTTCATCGCTACAGTTGGATGGATAGATTATTTCTCTGTCTTCACCTTCTCCACGGGAAAGTGCATCGACATTGGGTGTACCACCATTATCACTGGTAAACCAGACGAGCGTATTGTCTGCTACGCCCAAATCCTTAAGGCTTTTTCTTAAGTGACCCATGGACCGATCGATTGCAATAATTTCACCCATCATGTTTGCCGAGGTTCGATCCACCTTGCCCAAAAACGGCTTAATGTCCTCCTCAGAGGCCGTCCAGGGTCCATGAGGCGCTGAGTACCAGATGACGACGAATACCGGCTTATTCTGCGCCACCTGCTTGCCGATGTACTTCACAGCCTCGGCGACGATGACTTCCGAGCCATCACCCTGAAACTGCTCGCGAGTACCGTTGCGACTTAGTTCGAATTCACCTAGATCGAACCCGCCGGTCGCGCTCAGCCAATAGTCAAACCCCAGCTCGCCAGGATTGTGGGGGTCATCGGCAGGAAGCGGATGTCCCGTTGGTCGAGTCTGATTCAGGTGCCACTTTCCAAAGTGGGCGGTTGCATAGCCCGCCTCACGAAAGGCAATGGAAAGCATCTTTTCCTGCTTGTTGATCGAGTGTCCAACGCGAAACGCTCCGGTACGGTCATTGGTACGACCCGTGAGCACTGATGCCCTGGTCGGCGTGCAACTGGGCGCGCCGGCGTAGAATCGGTCCATCCGCAGTCCATTACGAGCCATGTCGTCGAGATTCGGCGTTTTCATGAGGGGATAACCGTAGTAACCGGTTTGCGCCCAACCCATGTCGTCTGCCATCACAAGTACCACGTTCGGGCGATCGATCTGGGCGTTGGTCACCATCGCTAGGAGGACGGGGACAAGAATAGGAAACGTTTTCATTTGTTGTCGAAATCTCCTCTCTGAAGGCGTAACCACGCCACGACGCGATCCTGGAGCTCGGAATTTGGTCGAATCATCGATTGTCCTTAGGCGGTTTGGAACAATCTAAATGACCGCCCAGTGCGTTCAAATGATATGGCATTGGATAAGGCAAAATCATTCGATCGTTACGACACCTTTGTCGCCGTTAACGGTGATCCGCTGTCCATGGACAAGTCGTTGGGTCGCGTCGCCAACGCCCAGGACTGCCGGTATGCCATATTCGCGTGCCACGATTGATCCGTGTGCGAGGATGCTTCCGATGTCAGTTACCAAACCCGTCGCATGCGGAAAGAGCTGCGTCCAGGCGGGTGTCGTGAGTGGGCATACCAGTATCGATCCCGGCTGCATCTGGTCGAAGTCGTCGGGCGACATGATCACACTTGCGATTCCGGTCACCGTGCCGGGTGACACGGCGAAGCCTCGCAGACCGTTTTTTTCGTCCTCGTTTTGCCTGATCGTTGCATACGCGCTCTTATCATTCTTTAACGGGGGGATCGCGCTTGGTTGATTCATTCGAAAACGTTGGCGGCGAAGTTTGCGCCGTTCGTTCGCGAGGGCTTTGAGCTCAGGCGATGTCGAGGTATCGGTCTCGGTTTTTATTGCCGCCGATAGCTCGCTGCTTGTTAGGTAGAACACGTCGTTGGGTTGATTGAGTGTGCCAATATCTGAGAGACGTCTACCGAGTTCCAATGCCAACGGTCTCAACGTGGACCAGGCGAGCCCCATGTAGAAGAGTGCTTCTTCCCTTGCGGGGTAGTTAACGCGTGCAGTCCAGTAATGACGCAGAAACTCAACACGGTGAGTACCCCTAAAGAACTTCATGGCGTGACGCCATTTGGATCTTCGGTCGCGCGCCACGTCTTTTTGACGGGTTGCGAGATCGAAGCCGGGATCGACGACCAGTGCTTTCAATCGTTCAACGAACGGCGACGGTGCCTCGGCCAGGGTCGGTTCGACGAAGTCGAGATTGAACACCTGCCGCCCATACCGATCGAGATACTTGTCGATTGCCTCGCGAACCCGCCTTCCCTCGGGGTGCTGTTTAAGCATTTCCAATAGCCGAGCGGTGGGCGTGATGATGGTGAGTTCGTATAAGGCATCGTTGGTTCTTATACGCTCTACGATGTGCCGTAGTTCTTTTTCGGCTTCCAGCGTTTTTGAGGCGAACCCAGAAAGGAACGAACCGCTAATGAGCCCCTCGTCGGGTGCGTTTTTTTCCAGGAAGGCGTGGAACCCACCGTCCGTTTGCTTGGCTGTACCAATGACGCTTCTGAGCGCATGCCAATAGTGAGCTTCCGTGCGCGTTAAAGACTTCATGCCCACGAGTAATTCCTCGCTAGTTATGGTCGCGCGATCGCGTTCGCGCCAACGCCTGATACGAGCAAGATAGTCGGGAAGCTGTTGTTTTTCCCAAGTAACTAATGCCGGATACTTTCTGAACACGCGGAACGTTCGAGCTACGAGATAGAGTCGATGCAGCGGGCCACCCTTCATATCGTCGATAAAGAAACTTTGCAGGGAGAACGCGCGCTTTAGGTTCTTGTGCCAAGGTAACGCAGCTTGTTGCTTGCGGTGTTTAACCATGAACTTTTCCCAGTCTTTGCCACTGTCGTGGTAGATGGGCTGATAGGCGTATCCGTTGACGGTAGTGACGACAAAATTCTTCATCCAGTTCTTGGTCAGTCGGCCATTCCATTCCCAGCCATCGGGCCAGGTTTGCGTATCGAAGATCGCTCTCAAATACAGATCTTCAAAGAGCGGCGATAAAGGATCGGGCATATTTTCCGCGACTTGGCGTTTCAATAGTTGAGCGCCTGGAATCATCGGCCAAGTCACTTCCTTGGGGGGTGGCTCCGGTAAATGCGTGATGGGTCGGGACTGCAGTAGCCATATTTCCCCCCCGGAAATTGCCCACTCGATATCCTGGGGGTGGCCGACGAAACATTGTTCAACTTCCTTCGCAAGCAAGACGAGATCCTTGAGGGAGTTTTCGGACAAAGACGAGGTATCTCTTTGTTCCATGGGTACTTGCTGCACGTGCGTACCTTGGGTGCTCTGCGAGACGATCATTCGCTCTTTGCTTCCAAGAACGGTTTCTTTTAGCTTGAGACTTGCCTTGTCGAGTACGAACGTGTCGGGTGTCACGAGTCCCCCGACAACCGCTTCGCCTAGACCATAACTACAGTTGACGATTGCTTGGTCTCGTTGGCCGGAGGTTGGATTGGCAGTAAACAGGATGCCGGACACGTCCGCCGGCACCATTGCTTGGATGATGACGGCCATTGCCACGGCACCTTGGTCGACGTCCATTTCGTGGCGGTAGCTGAGAGCCTGAACTGTCCACAAGGATGCCCAGCAATTTTTCACCGCGATCAGCAAGTCGTCGTGACCATGTACGTTTAGGTACGTTTCTTGCTGGCCTGCAAACGACAAGTTAGGGAGATCTTCTGCGTTTGCCGAGGACCGTACGGCAACTTTGTCTCGGTCGAGCGCTGCGTACGCGTTAGCAATTTCGTCCACGATATCGGACGGTATCTCCCCTCGTTCGAACAGTTTCATCACTCGCGTGGATGGTGTCTCAAACGAGGCTCTCGCCCCAACGACGACGGGCGTTGCTAGTTCGAGAATCGCACGGGCAATATCGTTGTGTTCTACGAATCGCTGATACGCCGATATGGTTACATGGAAGCCGGCGGGAACCGGCAGTCCGGCGCGAAGCATTGCTGCGAGAGACCTTCCCTTGCCACCGACGACATCGAGATCGGTGCTCGAATCGAGTGGCTTAGTGTAACGAGGGAACCTATCCATCGGCCTAGTATAAAGATGCGGGCGGGGTGCTTCGTATGCGATGCAAAGGTGCGCTACGATATGTCGAGTAAAATCACCCAGAAATACGTAATATATAGTTTATATAATTCAAGTAAATTATTAATATATAAGAAGTTATGTAGTGAATTACTCTTGAAAAAAAGTCTACGATTTGATGGTCGTTAAACTGCGTTTGACGACATGTTTATCTGCCGGGGTACAGGCAGCACATTCGTTTGTCTAAATCTAAGGCTGTCAAGTTTTATGAGTTTACGGATCAACTCGCTGCGGGGCTCGGTAAAGTTTCCGTGCGGTTTGTTAGGGATGTTGTGGTCGGCATGCTCCGGTCACGATCCGTACGAATATGGGACATCGCGGCGGCATTAGATAGACCTGTTCGGATACACGCGACGCATAAACGATTGAGTCGCAATCTGGCTCGCCAAGCATTGGCCGACACGATCTCTCGTAATCTGCTGAGTATGACCGCGCGTCGAGTCGAGCAAGATATGCCGCTCGTGACGCACGTTTACCCGTTGCAAAAGAAGTACGCGAGAAAGATGGAGTTCCTGGTCGACGACGAGAGGTCGCCTGAAACGGAATATCCGGCTTATCAGGTTTGCGAGGTGGTCGCGTACGATCCGACCAGCGGTGTCTTGATGCCGGTAGCGGCGCATCTTTGGTCACGCAACGCACCTGATTATGTCGACGATAGTGAGGAGATCGTGCGCGTCCTTAAACGTGTCCAAGAAGCAACGGCTGGGCGGGGTGTGTTTTTTCTCGACGCGGACGTTGGCGCGTTGATATGGGGAACAAAGTTATTCACGAATTTGGTATCTCGCGATGCCATCAGATTTGTGACGGCGGTGTCCGGCCGCGTTGAGTTGTTATATGAAGGACACCTAAAGTTCGTTAATGAAATTCCGCCTCTGGTCGAGAGACCGTTCGGGGTGACGACGTACAAATGGATACGAGACGGAGAGAACACGGAGGTTGAGACGGCCGTGGTTTGTTCGTTTGGATCCAACGAGGTCAGTCTCCCGGAGACACCCGATAAGCCGCTGTCGCTTATAGTCGTCGACTGGGACATACCGAGCGCTCGCCGAACTGAGGGGGATCCGTTGGTTTACTTGAGTTCTGAAGCAACGTTAAAGGATCGCGAACAGCTCGCCGTAATCGTCGAGGCGACGTTTCAGGTGCCAGACGTTGTGCGCGCCATCGGTTCACAGAAAGAGGCATTTAACTTCTCGCAGGTACGCGTCCTCACGTACGATCGGTTACGAGTACTACTTGGCTTGCTACACGCGACGATCTATTTTGAGGTGGCGGTACTTAAACGGCGCCCAACGGTGAGAGAGTGGACTCGGTCTCTCAACGAACTTTCACCTAGAGTGGGCGACCATCCGCGATCGTTCATGGTGCCCGATGAAATGCGAGAGGTTGATGCCGTTATTTCGGTTCAGGCTTCGTGATCACCAATTATTGATGCAATCCGGATTTCGTTAGCAAACCCACTAGCGTTATTCACGCCAAAGTGCTGCCGGCGTCAAAGAAAGCGTTATCCGAAATTCGAAAGTTCTTTGGCAGGCGTATCGGTGAACTACACGTTTAACAACCGGAGATTCGGTGACTCCTCGTTCCTTCTAATTACGACGATTGCGTGTCTGCGTCGTCGTGAATCACAACGGTTCCGGCGTCGCCATCGATAGTAATCGTTTGTCCGTGTTGAATTCTTTTAGTGCCGTTGCCAACTCCCAGTACAGCAGGAATGCCGTACTCGCGGGCAACGATGGATCCGTGGGCGAGGATACTTCCCATGTCGGTGACAAGACCCACCGCGTGTGCAAAGAGTTGTGTCCAGGCGGGCGTTGTTAAAGGGCTAACCAATATAGATCCCGGCACCATCTTGTCGAACTGGTCTGCGCCGGTGACGACGCTCGCTTTAGCGGTGACCTGCCCAGAACTCACTGGAAATCCGCGCATCGTATCGCTCGAATCGTCGTTTTTGATTTGTGTTTCTTTGAAAGCGATGCCTTTGATCTGGCTCGCTTCGGCCGGGAGGGTACCGGGTGGATGATGTTGTTTGCGGGCTTCTCGAAGTTGCCTGCGTTCTGCAGCAAGGCTTGCTAGTTGCGGCAATCCTTCATTGCTACGACGTGCCTCGATTCCGCGGTTCAGCTCTTCGGTGACGAGAAAATAGACGTCGTCGAATCGATCTAAAGACCCCACGTCTGCCAAACGGCGCCCGAGTTCGTGTGCCATGGGCCGCAACACCGACCAGGTGTATCCAAACATGAATGCAACTTCTTCCCGGATGTAGTTGTACTTGCGGGCGAGCCACAGCCGGTAACGAAATTGCCAATATTCAAGGCCTTCCAGTATTGACGAGATTTCGTCGTACTTGTTTGTTCGGACTGCCGATGCGCGCAAGTCCTGGTTTTTGGGGTCGTAATCCTTGTCCTGGACCATCGCCTTCAAGCTCGCAAAAAGCGCGGATGGATCTTCCACTTGTGTGGGCTCGATAAAATCCATGCTATAGCCTTGGTGGCCGTACGTGGCTAGATAGTTTTCAATCGCATCCAACATCTCGCGGCTGTCGTTGCGCTGATGAAGGGCATCCATAAGGAATCTAGAAGGGGTGACGATGACGAGCGTGGCGAGCTCGTCGTTGCTGCGCACCGACTTCGCTATTTCGAAGAGATCCGCGTTTGCTTGCATGGATTTCGATTCGATTCCCGAAAGAAATTGGCCGCTAATAAAGCTGTGATCGGGGAGTGTCTCGCGGAGGAAGCACTGCAGATGGTCGTCAGTCGATTTAGCGACGCCAAAGGTATGACTTGAATTACTCGACCAGTAGTATCCCTCTTCGATTCCCATCTCGCGGATGCCCTCTAAGAGCTTCTCATCGGTCGCGGTTGCCGGATCCAGTTTGCTCCATTTTTCGCCGATACCGACCAATCGGGGCCGGGTTACTTCGTGCCATTCGCCCAGTTGGCGGTCGTTAACGGCCGTTTTGTGGAACGCCACGTAGGTTGGATTGTCGCTCTCAGGCATGGTCACACGATGGGCGAGATCTTCCGCTGGCTGATCTGCCGCCCAGGTCTCGAACGCCGTCCGATCTGCTTCGGACAATTCGGAGACGAACAAGGCCAGGTCGTTTTTTTCCAACTTTGCGACGTTTTCTTCTTGCTCCAGGCGCTTTCGGATCGCTTCCATCGCTTTTTGTTCCGCTGCCTCGATTTCTTCTTCGCTAGGGGGCTTGGGTTGTTTCAGGGCTGTGCCCGACTCGTGGAGTTGGGGGAAGTCGAACCGCATGTACGCGTAGCCATTGACCGTCACAAACATTGGACCGCCACCGACCATGAGACTTTCTCCTTTACGAGATGATTCAAGCCCCTCCGTCAGGTAAAGCTCTTCAAACAGCGGACAAATGGGACCCGGCATGTTTTCCACAATTTGGCGCCGACTGACGTATTTGGCGGGTGGTGTGGGGGACCAATCTACCTCGATGGGTTGGACAGGCAGATTTGTGATGGGGCGAGACTGCAATAGCTTGAGGTTGCCGTTTGCGAACGCCCATTCGATGTCTTGAGGCAAGCCGTCGTAGAGGGATTCTATATTGACGGCGGCTGCGGCGAGTTCCTGAATCATGGTCTCGGATAACGAGGACTGGGTCCGCTCATCGTCTTCAACATCTTCGAAGCGGGTGCCTTGATCAGCGTCGGAAACGATTTTCTGGGCCTTTGGACCGATCACCGTTTCTTTAATGGAATGCGTTTCACGATCGACGATGTACGTGTCTGGAGTGACTTGGCCGCTGACAACGGCCTCGCCAAGACCGAAGCTGGCATTAATGATCATCTCTGATCGCTCGCCTGTCGCGGGATTGGCGGTGAACAAAATGCCGGACACATCCGACGGCACCATCATTTGGACGACCACGGCCATCGCTACCGAGTCCTGTTCAATACCGTTTTGGTGTCGATAACTGATGGCTTGGGCTGTCCACAAAGACGCCCAGCAATCGCGAATGGCTGCTACTAACGCGTCGCCGCCCCGTACGTTCAGGTACGTCTCTTGTTGACCGGCGAACGACAACTCCGGTAAGTCTTCGGCATTCGCCGACGATCGGACGGCAACAGCCGTGCTGTCGCTCTCGAACATGGTGTACGCGCTCGCGAGTTCGGCGACGATGTCATCCGAGATGCGCGCTTGATCGAATAAGGCGCGAATATTCTTGGAGGCTTGTTCGAAGGAGAGCGCGATGCCATTAATTTCAGGCTTCGCTAGCTCAAGAATCTTCGACTGCAGTTCGTTTTCGTCAATAAAGGTTTTATAGGCCGCGGTCGTCAGGTGAAAGCCAGTTGGGACGGTAAAACCCGCGATCGCCATCCGCGCGAGTGATTTTCCCTTGCCGCCGATCAGGTCAAGGGAATCGTTGTCGGTGTTTAAAGGCAATACATATGAGCCGGAACTGTTCATCAAATAACCTTGAGTGTCATGGGTATAGCTACGATGCGCGCGTTCGCACAGCATCGCGACGCCGCCGTAACCTAGCAGAGCGCGTCAGGCCGGTCATCCAATCCAGGTCTTGTTTGGATATAGGGGTGGTCGGAAATACCCCATTTTTGCGATCAACGCTAAGGCAACGAATCGTGTCGGCCAGGTTGTTCAGTCATTTCATGATGCTATTACGGACTAGGAGCCTGTTTAACGAATGAAGTAACCCGCTACGCGCCAAACGCCGTTATCGTCCTTTTTCGCCGTGACCGTTTCGATGATGTTGTCGTGTTCTTGAAACACGGAGGCAAACCCGAAAACCACGTAATCGCCTGGCGGCGCTCCTGGAAGGTCATTGGCAAATTTTGCCCCCAATAATTTGCGCGATTGGACCGGCCCAAGCGGTGATCGAGATCCGCGGAGAGATTGATTCCAGTTTTCATCCGTAATCGCCTTTCGCAAGACCGGCGAGGCGTTCTCCAAACTGTCACTAAATTGGTTGGCGTCAATTAGCTCGAGCCACGTATCGACACTGTCTCGCGCGGCGGCGACCGCCTCACGTTCGTCAGCGTAGGCAGAGCTGGATATCAAAAGGACGAGCCAGAGAGCGCGCTGGGTGGCTCGTCCGGCCACTAGCTTGCGCCGTTGTCGTATTCCGCTTGACGCAAGGCAGTTTCACCAATTTTTTCCGGTGCCTGCCACTCATCGGCATGTTGGTTGGCCCCGTCAATGATGTGCTGAATCGAATCGAGCGAGTGTTCGTCAAGCTTCATTCCCGGAGCTCCTTTTTCACCGCCTCCTGCCCGGAACTCCAGAACCTCGACCCCTGCGGGACCTGCGGTGTACTTGTAGGGCATCCCATTGGGAACGAAGAAACCTGAACCCGGTCCGAGATGTCGTCTGCCAAGGATTACCTCGCCAGCGACGACGTAGTAGAGACAGTCCCCGTACGCGGGATGGCTGTGACGAAACAAGGGGAAGTTGGGTCCAAACCATACGTGGACCAGACTCATACCTCCCTCGGTTCGTTGAGCGAAGAGCGGTGTTGTACTCACGCCCGCCGAAAAGGCTTTAACCATCTCGCCGATTTTTTGTCGGACCGGCTCTTCGCCGAATTCTTCGGCGAGATCCCCGTATTCAAAGCCATCGGCGGCCCGGTCCACCTTGACCGCTTCCGAAGGGAAGGGTGCGTTCATGGGTGGATTCTCGAAAATTTCGAAGGGACCGCGCGCTGAGACGAAACCTTTGGAATCGTCGGTCATCTCTGCGTTCTCTGCCATGTTCTTCTCCAGTGATCGGACCCGTTGAGAATACGTTAGCCGCACAGAAATAACATCGCGGACATGTTGCTGCGGGATCTCGACCGCTCGACTTAGATCAAGGACCTAATTCGAGGGGCAAAGAC
This sequence comes from uncultured Gammaproteobacteria bacterium, assembly GCA_913030615.1. Taxonomy (GTDB): domain Bacteria; phylum Pseudomonadota; class Gammaproteobacteria; order Pseudomonadales; family Azotimanducaceae; genus UBA11889. Next base: position 16,634 of record CAJWCW010000019.1, read on the forward strand.
GCATCCTTTACCCACTCCGACATTGACCCGTCATAAACAGCAACCTGTTCTTGTCCCACGAGCAGGCAAGCGAAGGCATCGATGGTCGCTGCGATCCCGCCGCCGCAATAGCTGATGACTTTAGGTGCTTGCAGTAGTCCTTTATTGGCTAGAACGGCTACGAGGTCTTCACTTCGTCGAAAGTGACCGTCGAGAAGTAGATCGTCGTAGAAGACGTTAATACTTCCCGCAATATGTCCGGGTCGGCCGTACGAGACCGCTGATTCTCCAGAATGCATGGAGGGGGCTAGTGCATTGACCGTACAAACAGCGTCATCACCGATGGCATCGAAGACCGTGTCTTTATCCGCGAACCGATCGACGTTGACGTCAACGGTGAACGATCCTTCCGGATAGGCTGTCGTTTGGTCCGATACGTCGAGATCACTGGCGACCCAGGCACGGTAACCTCCATTAAGAACACGAACGTTGGGGTGCCCACAGTAGTGCAACAGCCACCATGCCCTCGTCGCCCACATCATGTTATCGGTGCTGTAGATCACGACTTCGCTTTCGTGTTCGATGCCGAGATCTTGAAACAGCGATTCCAGTTGACCGGGAATTGGTAGGCTAAATCCGAGACCCGTAGTTGTGTCAGATGCCGCGTTAATGAGGTCAAGAAACATGGCTCCCGGCACATGGCCTGTCCGAAATGTCTGCTCGCCGCTCTCCGCGCGGTACGGACCTTTCTCCGACGGTCTTAAGTACACTGTTGAGTCGTATACGCGGAGATCGGGATCGTCAATTCGAGCGTTAAGCTCAGCCGCTGAAATTAAATACTCGGGGTGCTGGTAAGGCATGGAGGAACCTCCCTTGGTTTATCCAATAAGTAGTTGTGGATGCATCCTCTCCTAACCCGTTTCGAAACTTTCTAGGTCGGATTGAAGTCGTGATTTGTATTCATCCATGGTGTGGGGCCACTGGGTCACGATAAACCCGCCGCGGCCGCGGTAATAGCCGCCGCAGTCCCCGTGCCAGACGTCAACGTTCTGAAGATCACGCTGGAGCGTGGCGTTGTATTGGGCCATTTTGGAGGACTTAAGAGCCATCCATTGCAGCTCATGTTTATCCATGAATCGTATTTGGCGCAGAATGTAGGCGACCTGGTGCTCAATCATCTCAAGGATCGAGCCGTTATTCGTGTTGGGCCCGTACAGCATAAAGAGGTTGGGGAAATCGGCGGTGGTGATACCAAGGTAAGCTTGAGCACCCTCCTGCCACGCGTCGTGAATGCTGATGCCGTTGCGACCGAATACATCAATGCATGAGAGGTAACGCGTTGTCTGAAATCCTGTCGCGAAAATCACGGTGTCGACGACGGTCGATTCGTTTCCGGCATGCACGGCGTCACGGCTCATTCGATCGACGCCACGGTTAATCAATCGAACGTTGGGACGATTGAATACGGGGTAGTAAAGGTTTGATGCGAGGGGCCGTCGGCAACCGTATGCCATCGAAGGCGTCAGTTTTTCGCGGATTTGCCGATCTTCGACCACGGAGAGGTTCTTTCGCCCAGCGTCTTCGGCGTTGGTGAGAATGTCGTGGTTAGAGAACGTAATAAACCCTTCTAGGCCTTCGCGGATTTTCGCTCGGCGCGAGGGTACGGCGACGTCGTTCTCAATAAATTCGGCGAGTTGTTCTTGCGAGAACGCGTCGTCTTCTTTCGGTAACACCCATTGCGGGCGCCTTTGATAGACGGAGAGATGTTCAACCGCGTCAACGATCTCAGGAATCATCTGGACGGCACTTGCGGCGCTTCCGATCACTGCAACCCGTTCTCCGGTTAGGTCGTGTCCGTCTTTCCAGGCACCCGTATGGAACATGGTCCCTTGAAATTCGTCGACGCCAGCAATGTCCGGGTAGTTGAGTTCGGTAAACATGCCGACACCGCTGATAAGGATGTCTGATTCCACAGCAGTACCGTCATTGAGTGACAGCTTCCAAGTGCTGCTGCCATCGTCCCAGCGAGCTGCGTCGACTTCCTTGTCGAGTTGTATGTACGGCAACAGTTCATATTTCGCGACGCAGTGACGCATGTATTCAAGTATTTCGGGTTGCCGAGCGTAGGGGCGAGACCAGTCTTTCTTAGGTTCGAAGCTGAATGAGTAGAGGTGGGACGGAACGTCACACTCCGCCCCTGGATAGCGATTGTGCCACCAGGTGCCACCGATACCGGCGGCTTTTTCGAGAATAACGAAATCCTCGATGCCTGCTTTTAGCAATTGAATGCCGGTACAGATTCCTCCGGGTCCCGCGCCGATGATCGCGATGCGTGTCCGAAGTTGGTTGTTGCGTCTCACCTGATGCCTCCCTAGGTTGAGCCAGGCCGAATTATAGCGTTCAGAAGAATCCTGCCTAGGATCCACGTTTATTCTGGTTCAAACGAAGATCGACTTAAAAGCACATAGACGATGAAGGGATTGAATCGATATGCTCGAACGGATTAACCGGATATTTCGAGACATCTATCGCTACCGACACCCTAGACACCGGTTCCAGCATGCAGCAACCGGTACCGTCGCCGAGGGATCCGGAAGCGGCGTTTGGTACCAAGCAGCCACCGGTCTTGTTGCCACGTCCGTCCCTGTCGGAAGCGGATCCGCAAGGTGCAGAAACGCTCGGGCTGAGTGGGGAAGAAGCGATCCAATTTCGCGAACAAGGCTTTGTGATCAAACGGGGCCTGATTTCTGCGGACGTATTTCGACCGTTTCTGGACTTGTGGTGGCGTCAACCCCCAGTAATCGCGGCGAATATGACTCCCGCCGACCCGGACTCGTGGGTATCCCCAGGAGACCGCTGGCCCGAAGAGAATCGCTGGAGTCTTGCCAAGAATTGGATGGGACGTGGTGCTTGGCCGACCCCCGAAGACGAGAGAAGAGGAGCGGCTGTGGGCGAACGAGTCGGCCGTCTGCCGCATAAGCTGACTCGGGATCTCAGCAACGATGTATGGCGCTGGCACGGCATAGGCCACGACCCGGCATTCGTGGAAGTAACGTCCGCCCACCCGAGCGTATTGCATATGGCAGAAGCGTTATTGGGTGGGCCGGTCAAGCGACCTCGGCGCAACCGAGGCATTTACGCCATTTTTCCGCGTGATCCGTCGGGACCGGCTTCAAAACTCGGGCCGCACATGGATCAAAGCATGACGGAGATGATCGTGGTCACCTACTTACAAGACGTTGAACCGGGATCAGGAGGATATACGTTTTATCCGACGTCGCCGCAGTTGCTGTACCCAACGTCCGAACAGGCGCTGAATTGGGTAACGACGAATGAGTCCAAGAACGCGATGGATAGCATCAAAACGAATGTCCAGCCGATCGAGTTCACTGGCAAAGCGGGCGATGTATTGTTTTGTCACGGTTGGATGGTTCATTCGGCTGGTATTCACGAAAGTGACAAGATCCGCATGGCGGTGGTTCAAGATTTTAATAAGGTACGACCAAGGAGCCATATGCGATGGACGGCGGCGGGCAAGCATGGCGCCGAACGAATCAGTTGCGACATGAGCGGCGTCTTTACGTTTCCTCTCGATAACGATGACGATCCGGCTGACGGTGATCGCGAAGTCACCAATCAGTGGATCATGGACTCCAATGAATTTGTACAGTCGCGGCATTCGCCGCTGGACGATATGTTCGCGGAATGGAATTTAGGTCGTCGTTCTGTCGAGGGTCGGGTGGTTGATGAACCCGCGTGGTGGGAGAAATATGGGTTGCCGCTCCTACCGACTGGTCGCGTGCCACGGGGCGGCGGCGGTACACCGGCCGTACCGTTGGCCAAGATTGCGCGGTATCAAGGAAAGGGTCGATGGAAGGTCGATTCGCACGCGAACGATTGGATGTGACTACGAATAGATACCGATCTGTTGGGTCAAGATGGTTTGTTGGCGGTCACGACGAACTGCGGTAATGCAAATAAATAAGTTCCGTCATCCACGGCTCGTTCCGCAGCCTGGATGAGTTCGTCCGCTTCTTGTGGGCTCATCGTATTAAAAACGCCGATATACCGGCGCATGTTTCGCAACACAGAAAGACTGCCACCGGTGGTATCCAGGGAAGCTGCAATTTTCGCGGTCACTGCTTCGAACTCGGCTGTCTTCAGCAGCTGAACGAGTCGACGACCAATGTGAGGTTCTTTAAACGCGACGGACGCTGCCTCGAAGAAGCGATCGACGGTCGTTTTCCCCCAAGGTTCGACCATTACGAATCCCCAATCGCTGTCCAGAACGTGGATACGACCGCCGGGGGCGAGGACACGATGCATCTCAGAAAGGGTTGCAGTGACATCGGGTACGTATTCGAGAACATTTTTTGCGAGGACCCGATCCAAACTCGCCGTTTCGAAGGGCAAAACGTGGTCGGTGAGATGGTGAAAACTGATGTTGTCCCGGCCGGCAGCTCGTTCCGTCGCGTCGCTGACAAATCGTGCGTTGATATCTGCGCCGTATACCCGACCCGCATCGCCCACCATGTCCGTCAGCGCGAGAGCCAAGAAGCCAGGGCCACAGCCAAAATCAAGAATGCGGTGTCCGGGTTCGATCGACGCGGGAGCGAGTTGTTCGAGTTGCGAATCGCGCCACTGAAACATACGTTCATAGCGCTCGATGCGATCCTCTTCGATGTCGACCCAGTGATCGGTGAAGTAGGTATCAATATCCACTTATCAAGGGCCCGTTTGTGTTGTTCGTGGCACCGGAGAGACACGACAAACACCGTTGACGCCGGTTTGCCAAAGCATCACAACGGTTAAATACCCAAATCCTGGGTGTTGTAGTCCCTAATGACCGTTTCGCGGGTAGTTTCGTTCCAGCGAAATTCGTCCTCCAAACCCACGAAGGGGTGGTAGCTATACGGTTTCTCCTTCGGGAAACGCTGACGCCGAGCATCGATTGCAACCGCAATCACACTGGAGCGTTCATGGATCCGTTGTTCGTCGTAGACGTCGCCTTCGCCAGATCCGAGGACGCCGGTGGCACCGAGTACGGACGAACGTCGGTGAAATCCAAAAGTCAGTGATACTCGCTCGTCCGGTGAAGTATTGGCAAAGGAGCAGTGCAGTGTCTGACGGTTTACCACGGTGACGTCGCCCGGTTGACAGAACAGGGGCACGGCATTCGGGAGACGCTCGGATCCTTCGTTTCCACCGACCATGGCCCGTATGTCGACCTGGCCTTCTTTGTGCGTGCCGGGTACGACCCAAAGACAGTTGCCCGGTGTGCTGGGGTACAGCTGAACTTGAAAATTGAATCCATGAATACCTTCGTCCCAGTTCGGCGAATCCCAGTGCGTTAGACCATCTTGATGCCAAGCGACGGATCCTCCGAGCCCCGGCTGCTTGAGAAAAATAGCATCGTTAAAAGGCGTGAAGTCCGGTCCGTTGATGCTTTCCGCTATCGCTAATAACTGTGGGTGGCCATACAGACGTAAACCCGCGTCCATTGCCTGACACATGCCAAACATCATGTAAATGATCTCTTTCGGTGCATTCTTCGGAGGTACCGGCTCAACCATTTTTGATGGATGACGACCACCGTTTCGACTGGTCCCACCGACCGGATCCGATAAAGGTGGAACCCAGGTGTACGTATCTCGTGCGAATTCTCGCCCGAATGCGGGCCTTCCTTTGGCGTCAAGCTCCGCGCCTCGTTCTACTGGAGCGCGATCGAGCATGTCCGCAATTCCGGCCCTTAGTTCATCAAGTTCCTCGTCCTGAATAACATTTTCGAAGACGTAAAATCCCTGGGTCCAGTAGGCTTCGAGGATATCGCCACGTAGGGTGCCGGTTTGGTCGAATTGAATGGGCCCTCGATTTCCCAACCGGACCGCTCGGTCTTTGCCTTCGCGCAAATACGTCTTCATGCCTTCGGCATGTTCTTGGGCACTGGGTTCGGCAATTTGTGGCATCGAATATCCAGGAATGGTCTTAGCAGTGAGCTTAAACCCCATCGGCCTGCGGGTGAAGGAATACAAAATGAACGCGACTTGTTGGCCCAGGTGTCGTCAAGCAGATTCTATTTTTCTGCTGATATGAGGTCCGTTGATCGAAAACAAGGGTTGTTCGGGCTCGCGGTGGCGGCGACCTTTAACCATCATTCCTGGTCGACCCATGCTCTGGCCCGCGGTTTGCCGGTTGTCGGGGTCTCGATAACCGATTCGAACAATCCGACGATTACGTTGCGTCTGATTGATGTACGAGCCGTGCACCGTGTGAATACTAAAGCACACCACGTCCCCGGCTTTAGCTGGAACTGGGACGGTATCGGTTAAACGATATTGATCCGTTGGCAAATGCGGCGTACACGGTCCGCTTGCGTTGGTAGTGACGTGCGGTCTTGCACCTTCTTTGTGTGATCCATCGAGGAACCGTATTTCGCCGTTTTCTGCGTGGGTATCGTCGAGGTGAACGAGAACATCGATGTAGCGGCCGTCCTCGTGTTGGTAGAAGGCCCAATCTTGATGCATCGGAAAAGGGTGCCCCGTTTCGGGCGGTTTGACGTGCATGGTTGAGTGATGCACTTCGACGTTAGGGCCGATCAGTTGGGACATGGCGGACGTCAATTGGGGGTGGGTCACCGCCCTCATCCAAGCTTCGGAGTAGAAATAGAGGTCGTGCATCGCGACCAACTCCGATTTTTTTTCGGTGTCGGGATCCATGTACACCTGTCGCCAATCACCCGACCAACCTGGGGAACGACCGGCCCAGGAGCCAATGAGCCAGTCGAGTTCTGTCGTCAATTCAAGGGTCTCTTCGGGAGTAAAGACGCTGGGAATATGTAGGAATCCGTGGTGGTTAAAGAACTGTGTATCGTCTTTGGTGAGCAAGGATGCTCCGTTGAAACCGAGAAGATATACGCAGCATAGCACCATGACCGTAGCCGATAAGACCCTGTCTGCCGGACTAGACAACCCGCGTCCGACCATTCAGTCTCATCTGCGCTAGGAGGGATGCCATGGGTCACGAAGTGTCAGATATCGCGCCGTTTAAGCGCGTTTTTATTGCGAATCG
>CAJWCW010000020.1 GCA_913030615.1 uncultured Gammaproteobacteria bacterium
TCGTCGGCGACTGAGGCCTTCAGCGCTGCGATTTCGTCGTCGATTTGTGTGTCAACCGCAAGTTCGCGCCCAGCGCGACCGTACCAATGTCCCGCATTCTTCAAGTCGCCCTCGAGCATATGCACGATGCCGTGAGCCCAGGCGCCGGTGGTTGAATCGTCGTTCTGAACAATCGTATGCGCGGCTTCCCAATCGCCTTTTTCTAACAGCGTGATTGCGTCATCTAGTGTGTTCATGCGATGGACCCTAGCAGTGAGCCCGCAGGATATCCACAAGCGCTAGGACGTTCGTTGGCGCAAGAAACGGGAGCCCAGTACCCAGCCACAGGCGAGTAAAATCAGCGCAATCAGCCCCGCGATCCCACCGTATCGCTTGGCGAGAGCCTGATAACCATGCACCCCCACTTGTCGGACTTGATCATAATCGTCCGGAATAGGGAGCACGCCGTTGTCCTCAACATAGTGGTCGTACGCATCGCGCATCCGACGAAAACGCCCCGGCAGTTCGAGCGCAAGGTCGTGGTATTCGCCCGGATCTTCCTGAATGTTGTACAGGTGCCACTGGCCGTCGCCCACCGACGGTCGGTTCATGACGATTTTGTAGTCGCCTTGAAAGAGGGCGGCGTTACCGCCGACCTCGTAACCAATCACCTCAGAATCGTCGCGTACGCGTTCAGTGCGGGCTTGTAGAATGGGTTGTAGCGACTTGCCCGTCATGGGCTCAATGTCTTTGCCTCGATACAGTGACCCAGGATGTTCAACGTTTGCGATATCGAGAATCGTCGCGGCGACGTCTTTAACGTAGGCGAAACCGTGGTTGAGCCTCGACGGAGCCACGACCGGTGGCCCCGAAATCACAAGTGGGACACGCATGCCTCCTTCGCCAGCGTAAAATTTGTAGAACGCGAGCGGAGAGGCGGCCGCGGATGCATTATCGGTCCCCAGAAAGTTGAAACTTCCGCGTTCGCCGAGGCGTTCAATGTCCGTGTGGTAACCGTTCAGCCGTAGCCACCATCGAAACAACGGCCCGGCCAATGCCAAGGGATCGGAAGGTTCAGGACCGTTATCTGAGGTGACGATAAAGAGTGTGTTTGTGTATTGGCCCGTCTGCTCTAGGTGACTGATCAAACGGCCAAGGTGGTAGTCCATGGCTTCCACCATGCCGGCGTACACGGCCATTTGCTTCGACTCGCGCTCCTGTTCGACTTTGGACAACTGGTCCCATTCTCGGGTTGTCGGCATGTCGATGAGTTGAGTCGTTGGCCGGACGATTCCTCGTTTAATGGCTTCCCTTAATCTCGTGGTTCGGACCTCGTCCCAGCCGTTCCGGTAACGGTCGGCATATCTAGCGGTAAATTCTGGCGGTGTTTGCACAGGGATGTGAACTGCTTGAAAAGAGAGGTAACCAAAAAAGGGGCGATCGCTTGGCGTGTCACCAATGAACTCGATGAGACGATCGACGAGATATTCGGAAGAATAAAAATCGTCAGGGAGCCGCAGTGGTTCGTCGTCTTCAAACCAGCGTGCTTCGTCGTAGAGTGGCAGGTACGGTTTTTGCTCCCAATTATCAGCCCCGGTGTCGGCCAGTGAGACCGATCGCGTGAATCCGCGTGCGTTGGGCATTTGATCCAGCCCTAAGTGCCATTTACCCGCCATGTAGGTGCGATAGCCTCCATTGGAAAGTAGCTGCGCGATGGTGACCACGTTGGGACTGAGTGATCCTTGATAGTTAGGGCTATGTGCCTGCTCTGGGGGTATGGCTTCTGGGATATTGGCTACGCCGGCGCGATGCGAATCGACTCCCGTGAGGAGCATTGCCCTGCTCGGGGCGCAACTGGCGGCCGTGTGGAAGTTTGTAAATGAGATACCTTGTTCGGCCAACGCATCGATGGTCGGAGTGGCAATTTCACTGCCGTAGACGCCGACATCCGAAAATCCCAAGTCGTCCGCGAGAATCAGGACAATATTGGGTCGGTCGTCCGCTCCGGCGGTTCCGACAGCACACGCGAGGCCGATAAGTAGCAAGTACCATTGCTTGTACATTGATGCACGATAAGCGTTGTTGGTATGGGAGAGAAGTACCGGCACGGGAGCTACGAGAAAACCTTTTCGGTCGGTGCTGCCGCAGGTATCGTCTTGTACTGGTCGATGGGATACAGGAGAGGCGAGTGCCCGTATGCAAAGGTGGATTGAGTTCTGATGAGTGATCACTTACTTGAGACGATTGATCGGGGGATCGCAACGCTAACGATGAACCGACCGGAGGCGCGCAATGCGCTTTCGCCGAGCATGATGGCAGGGCTCGAGGAAGCAATTCCTCGGCTCGCCCGCGATCCTAAGGTACGCGTCGTCGTGCTCACGGGAACGGGTGGGGCATTTTGCGCTGGTGGGGATGTAAAGGGTTTCGCTGGGGCGAATGCTACGTCGGGTCAACGGCCGGGTTTTGAGGATCGGGTCAAAGGTCTTCGCTCGAGTACGGAATTGGTACAGCATTTACACGAGATGCCAAAACCAACCGTTGCCGTGATTCCGGGTCCTGCTGCGGGTGGCGGTCTGTCATTTGCACTCGCGTGTGACATCCGTATCGCGGTGGAGACCGCGAAATTCACGACGGCATTTTCAAAGATTGCGGTGTCGGGTGATTACGGTGGATCGTACTTTCTCACTCAGCTCGTGGGGACGGCAAAGGCACGCGAACTGTACTTTTCTGCGGATGTCATTGTCGCCCCGGAGGCATTGCAACTGGGCATGGTCAATCAGGTCTATGCGGAAGGGGAATTCGAAGAAAAAGTTCAAGCGTACTTGGAACGTTTAGCGGCATTGCCTCCAATCGCCATCGACTACATGAAGAAGAACCTTAACAAGGCAATGCATGGCTCGCTGGCCGACGTCCTCGATCTCGAGGCAGATCACATGACGCGGACGTTTGACACCCTTGACCATCGGAATGCGGCGCAGGCATTTGTGGAGAAGCGTTTGCCCGAGTTCAACGGTCGCTGAGGGAACCTATTGATCTAGCGGTTGGTATAGGTATTTCGCTCATTAACCATTTTCTCCCGAACCACCGAGGGCAGCGAAAAATTATTTCGAAAACCAGTCATCAAGATGCATACACGGATATTGCATCGATGGTCTCTTTTACGCGTTCGATGGAACGTTGCGACACCAGTGAAATGAGACGATCGACGCCGATATCGCTGAAAGCTTGAACGGTGTCGTCGTTGATGGGTACCGAAGGAGTCACGCTGATCTCGATGTCGGTGGCGCCGGCCTCCTGCAGTCGTCGCAAGACATCGCGGGTTTGATCAACGTTGAGCGCAAACCCGTACCAACCCTGCGCGTATTCGACGGTACGGCGAATAGCAGCATTGCTTGATCCGCCGACGATGATCGGAGGACCGCCAACTTGGACTGGGCGCGGCTCCGCCCGAACGTTATCGAAGCTCACAAACTTGCCCTTGAACGACGGGCGATCATCGTTCCAAAGCGATCGCATCGCGTGGACGTATTCGTCGGTACGAGCGCCTCGTTCACTAAATGGGACGCCCAGAGCGTCGAATTCCTGGTGCAGATAACCGGCACCGATACCGAGCAATAAACGACCGTTCGAAACGACGTCAAGACTTGCCATTTCCTTGGCGAGCACGACCGGGTTTCGTTGGGCGATTAATACGATGCCCGTTCCTAACCGAATGGAGTGCGTGACCCCGGCGACGTAGGCGAGGATTGTCGAAGGGTGCAGCATGGCGAATTCGGGGTCTGCCGGGGATGGAGCTTGCCGCGGTTCCGGAAGGACCACGTGTTCGCCCGTCCACAGCGAGTCGAGACCACTGGCCTCCGCGTGTTGTGCAACTTCGGCAGCCGCTTGAGGTTCAGCGCAGATGCCTGAACCAATGCCAAATAATCCAATTTTCATGCCCTATCCTTGATTGTAAGTTGTTCTGTGATCTCGCTGCTGAGATCCAAGTCTTCGAGATAACTATACGCCTGCAACACGGTTTCCCGTTACGCTGCCCATTCGTTGTCTAGCGCGTCGCCTGCAACCGTCGTCCTCACCATCAGGCGAGCTTGTTGCGGATCGAACGCGTGACCGCGGTGTAATACACACCGATTGTCCCAGATCACGAGGTCTCCAGGACTCCATTGGTGTTTCCAAGTCCTTGGCGGCTGCGCCGATTGATCGGTAAGCCGCCGCAGAAGTTTTCGGCTTGCGGCAACGGGTTGACCGACGATGTGGCTTGCGTGTCGACCAATGAAAAGGATCTTGCGACCACTGTTTGGATGCACTTGTGTGATCGGATGTTCGACGGGAGGCAAGTTGGCTAAATCCGCGTCGGTTAAGAGTTCCAAGCCGCCATGCCAAGCGTGACTATAGCGGAAGCTATGAATCGCAACTTTGTCCTCTAGCCATACCTTCATCGAGTCGTCCAGAACGTCGTACCCGGCACGCATATCCGCCCATTCTGTTTCGCCACCTGCAGTCGGAACTCGGTGGGCCGCTAACAGCGACGCTTTGGCCGCAGTACTTTTATACGAACTGTCCGTATGCCATACCGAGTTTCCGACATTAAATCGCGACGGCAAACTCGACGACGGTAACAACTGATTGTTGGCGTCGACGTTAGCAATGCGGGCCGCGCTCGGGCGGCTAGCGCGTTGAAGTCCACGTTCGAGACGACCAAAGCGTCGGGAAAACGCGAAGTGCTCGGCTTCGGACAGATGCTGGGTCGGAAATAGCAAAACCGCGTAGCGATGCCAAGCGTTTTCAATCGCTTGGAATTCGTTATCGGAAAGCGCCGCCAACGAAACTGCGCTGATCACTGCCCCGAATGCGTTAGTTACAGGATCAATCTTCATGGGTCCATTATGCCCGATGCCCTTACCTGGGGTGTCTGGTTGAGCAACGCAGCCAACGGTAAGTCCTAACCCTTCCATTTCACGATGCCGTCGCCACATCTATACTTCCGGATGCGCGTTCGATGCGTGAGGGAAGCTATGGGACTATTTAGACAACTTGTCGAAAAACCCTGGCAGGTTCAGACCGCCGACGGTCCAGTGTCTAACGAGGGTTCTGCCTTCCCGATACATCGTCGCGCCGTCGCTATGTACGTGTTTCTCGCGATCGTGGGAGTGCTCTTTTTTCTGTTCGTTGCCGCCTACCACATGCGGATCGTTCTTAGTACCGATTGGGTTGCACTACCGGAGCCACCACTTCTCTGGGTCAATACCTGTGTCCTGGTGTTATGCAGTCTGGCGTTTCAACGAGCGCGCAGCACGATTCGTCGCGACTTGATCGATCGCGCACGGTTTGCTTTTTTACTTGCGGGTGTCCTGACTTTGGTGTTCTTGGCAGGGCAAATGATCGTTTGGAAACAGCTTGTCGGGATGGGCTATTTTGTGTCCACGAGTCCTGCAAACTCGTTTTTTTACCTCATTACGGCGGTACACGGATGCCATCTGGTCGGTGGGCTCCTGGCATGGGTCCGGGTTGCGGTACGTATGCAACGCCAAGTGGATGCGTCCGACACAATACTCAGTTTTGATTTGTGCGCCGTGTACTGGCATTTCTTACTCCTTGTGTGGGTGGGGATGTTGGCGCTCTTCCTCACAACCTGAACGTATGACCACCTTGAACAAAGCGCGCGCGACGTCAACTGAGTTGCCTCTGGCAATCGAGGGTATGACGTGTAGCGGTTGTGTGGTCAGGCTTGAGGAGTCGCTGCGGAGCACTCGGGGGGTGCTTGATGCCGTGGTCAACCTGTCGCTGGAACGTGCGGCGGTCGTTATCGACGACGAATCGACGGATCTTGAACAAGTGATGCAGGCGATACATAAAGCGGGTTTTGAGGTCGGTCGAGAAGTACGGAAATTCGTTGTTACGGGGATGACGTGCAGCGCTTGTGTTCAGCGTGTCGAAGAGACATTGACGAATACGGTCGGTGTGATTCGAGCTGACGTAAATTTGGTGCTCGAACGCGCCAGCGTAACGATCGCGACACACGTTACCGATGAAGAGCGACTCGTTGATGCAGTCACTCGCGCTGGGTACGGATTGGTGTCCATTTCAGAAGAAAACGTCGACCAGAGCGAGGCGAAGTTGCGTCGAGATCGACGCGAAGTGACGGCCGCCTCGTTGCTAACGTTGCCGTTGGTCGTTCAGATGTTGTTGCAATTTATGGGGTACGACGAATTGCATCTGTTGCCGGCTTTCGAAGTCCTTCTGGCGACGCCGATCCAATTTGTAATGGGGCGGCGTTTTTATCGCGCGGCTTTGAATGCAGTCAGAAGTCGAAGCACGAACATGGACGTGCTTGTGGTTCTAGGGACGACGGCCGCATACGTATACAGCTGGTACTTGTTAGTCACTTTGGGAGAAGCGGCCGAAGGACAACTCTTTTTTGAAGCATCGGCGGTGGTGATTACGTTGGTGTTGCTCGGTAAGTATCTCGAGGCGAAGGCCAAGCGAGCTACGAGCGAAGCGGTCCGAACTCTAATGTCTTTACGTCCCGAGACAGCATTGGTGAAAACGGCCGCCGGCAATTTGGAAGAACGACCGATTGTGGGGGTATGCATTGGCGATGTGGTGGTATGTCGACCAGGTGACCGGGTGGCCGTCGACGGTAAGGTTATTCAAGGGGAAGCGGAAGTAGATGAGTCGCTGATCACCGGGGAAAGTGTGCCGCTGCTGAAGTCACAAGGCGATACCGTGACGGGAGGCTCCATCAACATCAACGGCATGTTGGAGATAGAAACACTGGCCGTAGGCGAAGATTCTACGCTACAGACCATCGTGCGGTTGGTGGAAAGCGCGCAGCTGGGCAAAGCCCGGGTACAGAGCTTGGTCGATCGGATTACCGTGTGGTTCGTGCCGCTTGTTCTAATTCTCGCAGGGATCACCTTTGCGGGTTGGTTTTTGTTGTACGGTGAGCTTGAAGCGTCGTTACTGGCCGCGGTTGCGGTATTGGTCATCGCGTGTCCGTGCGCGTTGGGATTGGCGACGCCGACCGCGATTATGACGGGAACAGGGGCTGCGGCCCGCGCTGGGATCTTGATCCGAGATGTCTCGACACTCGAAGAAACGCAAGTGCTCAAGCGAATCGTCTTTGATAAGACGGGGACGCTTACGTTGGGGCATCCGCGGGTACGACAAATCACAACGTTAGCCGGTATTGATGAACTCGGCGTACTCGAGATCGCTGCTGCGATACAACAAAACAGCGAGCATCCGCTGGCAAGGGCTCTGTGCGCTGCGGCCGACGAGCGTGGTATTTCGACAGGGCGAAGCGAGGGGTTCGTCAATCGCGTTGGCGAGGGCGTAGAAGGCCGGGTCGCAGGGATTCATTACCTATGCGGTAACGACGCTATGGTGCGAGAGTCCGGCCTAGTGGTTCCTTCGCTACAGGATTGGAATGAAACGGACACGAAGGTCTGGCTCGCCGACTCGACGCAGGTGCTTGCTGTTTTTTCGATCCACGATGCGCTACGGACCGAAGCTGCCCAGGCCGTGCGGCAGCTGGAACGAATGCAGATTGAATCCGTCATTGTCTCGGGTGACGCCCCGACCGTTGTCCGTGCAGTTGCTGACGATGTGGGCATCGTTGAAGCGCATGGAGGCGTGTCCCCTGAAGGAAAGGCGCAAATGATTTCTGACTGGATTAAGGGTGGGATTCCGGTCGGTATGGTGGGTGATGGTGTGAATGATAGTCCCGCGTTGGCGGTTGCGAACGTCGGTTTTGCGATGGGTTCCGGGACGGACGTTGCCATGGAAACGGCGGCAATCACTCTGATGCGCGCTGACCCGCGTTTGGTTCCCGGAGCGATCGATGCGAGTCGACGCACGTTTCGGAAAATCAAACAAAATCTTTTCTGGGCATTTGTCTACAACGTCGTGGCAATGCCTCTAGCGATGTTTGGGGCGCTGACCCCCACCATCGCTGGCGCTGCCATGGCATTGTCGAGCGTTAGCGTTGTCGCGAACTCCCTTCTATTGCGTTCCTGGCGGCCAAGTCTATGAGATGTCGCGGGCGACTCACGCTGATTGGACTTAGATTCCGGTAATTTCGTAGACTCCCACGCCCGCCTCTAAGGATGCACGTGTGTCTGTTCAACAACGGGATGCTGCCATCGTCGGTATCCATGAATTTCCATCTCGCGATGTTGAGGGAGAACTTTCTCCGCTTCACATTAAGGCTGAAAGTGCGAGTAAAGCGCTTGCCGACGCTGGTCTTACCTGGTCCGACGTGGACGGTATTTATGACGCCGGCGAGGGTGGTGCCAGTGGTTTAACTATCGCCGAATATTTCGGATTAAGTCCGACCGTAATTGATACCACCAATGTCGGTGGAAGCTCCTACCAATTTCATGCGGCGCACGCGCGCCGAGCTATCGCAGCCGGTAAAGCTCGTGTCGCCTTGTTGACATACGGTTCGACTGCGCACAGCAACGTCGCTCGCATTGGCACAGGGGGTCGAGGTACGGGAGCGTACCCAGCCGATAATCTCGAATCGTTCGCTGGATTAACGCTGATTGCTAATTACGCGATGTGCGCGCGTCGGCATATGTTTGAATTTGGTACGACCAGTGAACAGTTAGCTGAAATTTCGGTGGCTACTCGCTGTCACGCGATGCGAAACCCGGATGCCATTCGTGCAATGGAAGATTTGGAGTTTCTCGATATCCGGGAAACAACCGTCGACGACGTGGTTAATTCGCGAATGATCGCTGACCCGTTACACCTTTTGGAGTGCTGCATGATTTCGGATGGGGGCGGTGCCGTGGTCATCGCGGCTCCGGATGTGGCTCGGAATTGCCGCCATAAACCGGTCTGGATTTTGGGGACAGGGGAGGCCACTAAGTACCCCGAGGGAGGGGCAGACATTACGTCGAGCGCCGCAGTCCAATCGGGTCCTATTGGTTTCGGCGAAGCGGGCGTCCGTCCGGATGAGATGGACATCGCGATGATCTATGACTCGTTTAGCATCACGGTTCTTACGATTCTTGAAGACTTGGGGTTCTGTCCAAAAGGCGAGGGTGGTCATTGGGTCGAAGGCGGCCGTCTCCGTTTCGATCGCCCTGGCGAGGGCCCGGCCCTCAACACGGATGGTGGTGGTCTATCCTCAAATCACCCGGGGATGCGCGGCATTTTCTTGCTTATCGAGGCAGCGCGTCAGTTACGTGGCGAGAGCACGGCGCAAGTTGAGGGTGCGAAACTTGCCGTGGCCCATGGCAATGGCGGCATGCTGGGCAGTCGACATAGCGCCGGAACCGTCGTCTTGGGAGGTGACTAACATGACTGAACCGACTCGGCCTTTGCCCAATTTCGAAGAGTCTGACACGGCGCCCTTTTGGGAAGGCACCATCGATCGTCAACTTCGTTTTCAGCGCTGTAATGATTGCGACACGGTCATTTTTCACCCACGTCGCCATTGCGTTGGGTGCTTGGGTCGGGACCTCATATGGCACGATGCGAGCGGGCAAGGGACGGTTTACAGTTACAGTATCGTCCGCCAAAGCTACCACCCTTTCTTTCGGCAACATGTCCCCTATGTGGTTGCTTGGGTTGATCTGGATGAAGGCCCGCGGTTGCTGTCCAACGTCGTGGGTATTGAAGATCCATCGAGCGACGTGCATTGCGGAATGGCGGTTCGGGTCGAATGGGAGCCCCACGGCGATTACGCGATCCCGCTTTTTCGGCCGTTATAGAAGCTCCGGTCACGAACCCTTAGTGCTGTCGCCAAACCTCGGGATCGGCATCGGTAAGGCCGAATACCTGCCAACGGGGCATTCGGGTCCCAGTCGTATCGGGGGTGAGCCCGCTACCGGGGATAGTCAGAATGGCTTGTTCGATCCCCCACCGCGAAATGTTTTGGACCCCTTGCATGGTTGCCATTTCGTCGAGCGAATAAAAACCTGCATCGGCCGTCTCGACGCTGTCGTGGCGGGGTTCTCCGGCAACATAATCGAGACGGAAAATCATGTAGATGTTTGAGCTCGGACCGCCCAGCATGTGACGGAAGCCGACGACGTCGGTTACTTTGGCGGTCACACCGGCTTCTTCTTCGATTTCACGCTCGACGGCCAAGGAAAGTAGTTCGTCGTTTTCGACGTATCCCCCGGGCAATTGCCATGTGCCGGCAAAGGGTTCCTGACCCCGTTGGATAAGAAGTGCCTTGTTGACGCCTGCTTCTGTGCGTAGCACGACGCCCGAACAGCCAATAGAAAAATCACCAAAATGGACAAACCCGCAGTCAGTATCTGGGCACGCTTGGCGGTCCCGGCCACCATCAAACACGCTGGTGAGCGGGGTGGCGCAGCGTGGGCAAAAATTGATCTTCGACATCAATAATTCCGCAATTGAGTGATTATGTTTTGAACGAGACGGCTTTGAACTCGCCTGCATTTAGCGCTTCCACGAGCTCCAGTTCTGAGTGGACAGGATTCGAGAATTCGGTTGCACAGCGGCCGACGTGGCTAACGATGTGTGAATCACTACCACCAATACCGAGGTAGGACTGCTGTTCGGCCATGGACTGCGCGATGTCGTCCTCGTTATTGCGACTACCTCCGTTGAACGTTTCGACGATACGGACTCCCTTGGGGATGCCGTACTCGTCTAAATGAGCGCTCATGCCGACGCGTGGCCTGCCAGGATGGCACGGCACTGGTACAGCGCCGAGGGCTTCGCTTTTTTCTATTACCTGGGCCAGAGGTAGGCCGATGCTGGAGAAGTTGAATTGCTCCGTCAGCGCTTCAGTGACACCGAACACAAGCACGTGTCCGTATTCCGTCTCGACCTCGGCGCCCTTAAGGATGATCAGATTAAACTCTTTAGCGAGCGCGCTGTAATCGGATTCAAAATCAAACTGTCGGTGCTCGGTCAAGACGAAACCGTCGATGGGGATGTCCCGCGTTTTAATCCACTGACAGTAGTTTTGGACTTTTGCCCGACCGTCGTCCGATTTGATGGAATGGGTATGGAGGTCGATGATCATGCTGATTCCTTCATTCGCTCGAGACTTGCTTCCATGCCGCGTGAATTTGGCTCACGAGTGTCGCTTGGTCTTTGGAATTGTCGATGACAAGGTTCGCTTTGGCGGTGCGTTCGTTGTTACTAAGCTGACTGTTGATGCGTGCTTCGATCGCGGCCCGATCGGCGCCATCACGTTGCATGGCGCGTTCGATGGCAATCTCAGGGTCGACGACGACGACCCAGATTACATCGGCGATGTCGTCCCAACCGGCCTCAAGCAAAACCGCCGCTTCCAACACGATCACGGCAGTGGGATTTTCGTTGCCGACTTTGCGGATCTCCAACTCAGCCAGTCGGCGTATTTCGGGCCAGACAATATCGGTGAGACGGGTTAATGCGTCGCCGTTACCGAACACTTTGCTTCCGAGAGCCCGACGGTCGATGGTGCCATCGTCTGCAACGATGTCTTCACCAAACGTTTTCACCACCGTGCGGAATGCCGATGTGCCGGGGTCGTACGCTTGGTGACCCAGAACGTCAGCATCGATTATATGTGCGCCGAGCTCGCCCAGCAGCGTTGCCGCTGTGGACTTTCCGGATGCAATTCCGCCTGTGAGGCCAACGATTCGCAAACGCGTACTCCCTTCCGCAAACCGCGCATCATAGCTATTTCGACGTGGCCACTCTAGCATCGCCGCCGTGGTAAAAATTACATTCGTGCAGCCGGACGGCAGCCGTGAGGTCCTGGAAGCGGCGGACGGAGAGTCCGTCATGGATTGCGCCGTTGATCACGGCGTGCCGGGCATCACGGCGCAATGCGGCGGCGGTTGCACATGTTCGACGTGTCATTGTTACCTAGAAGAATCTTGGTTTGTCCTGTCGGGTCCGTTGGATCCCGACGAAAAAGACATCTTGGAGTTTGTCCCGGAGCGCCGTAGCAATAGCCGTTTGACCTGTCAGGTGCTGATAAGTGAACGTCTCGACGGAATGATTGTTCACATCCCAGCGTCGAACTTAGTTTAGTCGACGGGATTTTCGGTCCGCGGGGTGGGATACAGCTCGATGTGTCATAGAGCGGAAAACTGCTTGATACGGTCGTCGTTACGACTGGTCGATCGAAGTCGCAGTCCGCTAGCTAATGCGACCAGTGCTGCGCCGATGGCCATTCCGGCCCAAAATCCGTATACGCCGTAATCGCCGAAACCTAAATAGGCGGCGATTGGCAACGCGATGACCCAATAACCAACCAGCGCAAAGATCATGGGCGCGCGCGTGTCTTTATAACCGCGCAACGAGCCGATGGCGGTTCCCTGCGTGGCATCAGCGATTTGATAAACCGCAATAATGAGTATGAGCGTGGCTGCTATGGATAAGACGTCGGCATCTTGAGAGTAGAGCGAGACCACGTCGTGTCGATACAAGACCAGCAGCAAACTCACCAATAATGCGTAACCGAGCGCGAGTTTGAGCGCCGTGGCGCCCACCGCGCGAGCGCCGGCGTAATCCCCAGCACCCACGGCAAAGCCAACGCGAATGCTGGCAGCTCCGCCGATTGCCATAGGGATGACAAACGTCGCCCAATTGATATTCCCGGCGATGCTGTGTGCGGCCAGCGGAACGACACCGAGCGTACCGACCATAAATCCGATGACGGAAAAGATCGCCATCGAGATAAATGACGAGAGACCGATGGGGAGGCCGATACGGAAGATATTCGCAATCGAGGCGATGTTGGGGAGATCGAATCGAGCGGTCACTCTCGTTCGACGAAAATGCGCACGAAACAATTGGGTGGTCATAAGCAATAACTCTAACCACATAACGATCGCGGTGGCGTAACCGCACCCGACGCCGCCCAATTCAGGCGCACCAAATCGGCCGTAGATGAACGCGTAATTCAAAAACGCATTAACGGCGAGTGCGAACGCGACGATGACCATGGGAGACACCGTATGTCCGAGGCCTTCGGACGTGTACCTGAGCGTGACGTACACAAACACGGTTGGGATTCCCCATGCCGCGGCGTCGAGGTATTGATCCGCGATGGAGATCGCGTCGCGATCGATGGCCATCCATTGGAACACTGTCCCCGCTTGCGTGACGAGGACGACGGTGACAAGCGACGCGCCTAGCGCGATCCATATCCCTTGTCGCACCAAGGCACCGATTTCGTGTTCGCGATTGGCCCCTCTCAATTGGGCCGTGATAGGGGTCAGCGCCATGGTGATGCCGGCGGTCAGCATAAAAATGGGCCACAAGATGTTCCCTCCAAGCGCAACGCCGGCGAGATCGGTGGCGGAGTAACGGCCCGCCATAGCGGTATCCAAAAATCCCATGCCCATGATGAAGAACTGGGTTAGTGCCATGGGAGCGGCTAGCTTGACGAGCGCCCGGCTTTCAGTAATGAATCGACTCATGGACGAAAATGTATTTCCTGAAGAGTACTTCCGCCGAGCCGACGAGAGCCCGGATGGGAACTTTTATTTGGCTCCGCGCTTCGTCGCCCATATTGATCCAGAGACGATCAAAGCATTGACGCAATTCTATCGGGAATTCGTTCCGTTGAAAGCCGACGTGCTCGATCTCATGAGTTCGTGGATTTCGCACCTGCCCGAGGGTCAAACACTAGGGCGGGTGGCCGGGCTCGGTATGAACGAAGAGGAACTGGTCGGCAACGCCAGGCTGACAGAATACTTGGTCCACGATTTGAATCGCGATCACGAGCTGCCCTATGCACCTAGCTCCTTTGATCGCGTGCTCATCAGTGTGTCGATTCAATACTTGGTTAAACCCGTACGAGTGCTGTCGTCGGTGCGTTCGGTCATGCGTCCTGAGGGTCAAATAGCAATAGCGATGTCCCACCGGTGTTTTCCGACCAAAGCCATCGCGGCATTCCACTCACTGTCTCCGAAAGAACGGGTGGAATTGGTGTCGGCATTTCTATTCGAAGCTGGCTTCGAGGAGATTAGGTTTGTCGATCAGTCGCCCACGACGGGCGATCCGCTATGGATTGTCCTCGGTACCGTACCGTCGGGTTAAACCGCTGACCTATGCGGTTAGTTAGCGGTGCCGATGGCATGTTGTTGAATACTCCGATCGCGATACTCGATCCCGTGATCGTAATGCCCGGCAGACGTCAAACGTATTGAGACGACTTCGGCACCGCGGTTTTCCCAGAACCACCCGTGCTTGCCGGAAAAAGGCGCGATAAACGTCCCAGAAGAACGGCGCTTCCGACCACTCTCATAAAAACTAGCCTCTCCCGGCTGGGCGTCGTCGGCTTCGCCGTGAAAGTCGAACAAAACCTCGCCCGACGCGTCCCAGTTGTAAACCATGCCGGCGCCAGCCGCTAGGTGGTACTTGAACTCCATCGACTCGAATGGACTCAATGGAATTTCGATGTCGTGGGTGACGTAATCTGATTGCGCCGTTGAACTGGCGAGTGTCGTATCGGTGACGTATAGATCTAAGAGTCCCAATGCTTTCCCGGTGCCGAGCGGATCGATGCCAAACTCTGCGGGTAGAACCGTGCCGATCAGAACGATGACCGCGATCGAAAATGAGATGGCGGTGGTGACGGCAATGGACTTGGTGGTCGGATTGGAGGTCATGACGACAGCGAATATTGCAGCAAGTGATATCCAGCCAGCATAAATCCACTGGCCACCAATGCGCTATTGGCAACAAAACTCATGCGTTCGAAACTTGCGCGGAAACGCCAAAAAATGAGAACCGCCATCACGCATACCAACGCAGCGAGTTGGCCCAGCTCGACGCCGACGTTGAAACAAATCAGATTGATCAGACCGCCGTTTTCAGTGGACATGAGTCCTTGCAGTTTGGTCGCGAGTCCGAGCCCGTGGAACAGCCCGAATACGAAAACCGCGATTCGTGTGTTGGGTGCCCAACGGCCGAGTAGTCGGATACCGCCGAGATTCTCGAACCCTTTGTAGACGACCGAAAAACCGATGATCGCGTCAACGATCGAGGCGTTCACGGTCCAGTTTGCAAGGACGCCACAAAGCAACGTGATGCTGTGTCCAATCGTAAAAAGCGATGCGTAAATTGCTACGTCCCGTGCGCGCCGAAGAAAAAACATCACCCCGGTTAGAAAGAGGATGTGATCGATACCGGTGAACATATGCTTCGCGCCAAGGTAGGTAAATACTGCGGGCGCGGCCCCTTCGATCGATTGGACGTAATTGGCGTTGGCTTGGGAAAGGTCGTGTCCCGACGCTGAAATAGCGAAGCCAAGAACAATCAGGCCAAGAAACGCTCTACTGATCGTTTTCGACCCAATAGCGTTGATGGCACGCAACGCACACGTTGTATAACTGACCGCCCAAATCAAAAATGGCGTCGGCGTTCTGTTGTTCGGCCGCCGACATTAGCGCTTTGCCGGTGGAGACCAACCCAAGCGAAATTTCGCGCCAGTCGTCGTCCTCGGCCCGTCCCGGCATGAGTAATAGGTTGCCTGACTCGCTGACGACGGCGGCTGCGTGTTGGACGCGGAACCAACCCTC
Organism: uncultured Gammaproteobacteria bacterium; assembly: GCA_913030615.1. Taxonomy (GTDB): domain Bacteria; phylum Pseudomonadota; class Gammaproteobacteria; order Pseudomonadales; family Azotimanducaceae; genus UBA11889. The sequence continues at coordinate 15,492 of CAJWCW010000020.1, forward strand.
GTCGGTGGTTGGTGCGAGGTCTTCGACGCCTTCGAGCGTTGCGATGGTACCGGCCGAATCCCAGACAATATCGGCGGCTGGTTCGAGCACGTAATGCATGAGTTGTTCGACATCGAGCGATGTCTCGTAGTCGGCGATCGAAGTTGTGTCGGGCACGCTACACCCGATCACTGCCGACATGACGAGTCCGATGAGGAACTGACGCGCTAACAATTAGCGTGATCGGTCGCGCGGATCTGCGCCGTCTCGAGGCGCCCCGGTCCCTGAGGATCCCAGAAACAGGGTAGTTCCATCGGCGTAAGTAATGTTGCGGCCGTTGGCGCGATTGGAACGGTCTTTCGACTGGTACCCGTCGACCACCAGATAGATGCCGGGTTTCAGCGAATCTCGCGTGATCCCGCGACGTAGGAGCGTGTTTGGCGTGCCGCCTTCAACCATCCATGATTCGGTTGTCCCATCGTCCATCTCGCGTGCTACGTGGATCCACGCATGCGGATTCACCCATTCGACTTTGATGACTTCACCCTTAATAAGGAGCGGGCGGTTGGGATCGAATTCGGCCCCGAACGCGTGATGTGCTTGTGCGCTTGATACAGGCAACAATGCTGCGAGTATTGCGATGGTTAGATTCTGTACTTTCACGTTTATTCTCCTCCTTGTGCGGTCGTGGCGTCGGCTTCAAGAATTCTTGCGCCGCGAAGAATGTTACCGAGTGCGTAGTTGCCCTCGTGACATGCGTATTCGTAGAGCCGTTCCTCGGTTTCTGGCCAGGAATACTGGCCCTGCCACGGCTGCGTCCATACCGTAGGATCGTCTACGGTAAAGTCGTAAAGCAGCGTGCTCTCGTCCACTCGGCTAAAGCGTTCGACGACGTGAAGGTTTCGTGTGGCGCCACCAAGACCGGGCCGGTCAGCGAAGTTGGTCGTATCCACGACCAACGTGTCGCCTTCCCAATAACCGATAGAGTCGCCCATCCATTTTCGGACATCCGGTGCGACGTGCTCGCCGTTCATGCGGACTATACGGGCATCGTGGTTCATCTCGATGAGAATCATCACGGTATCGGGCGTCTGCACGATGCGCTTGGTGTTGTTATACAGCGCGGGCAGCATGGGAGGTCCTGACGTTGAAGAAAAGCCGAGCAAGCAACGCTCTGCAAGGGGCCGCAGTTCAGGGTCGTCGTACGGACCGGGCCCCTCGTTTTCTAGCCACCACGCGGTGCCATCGTTTTGACGATAGTTTCGATATCGGCTTGCCATTCGTTTTCGCGACTCTTCGGTTCTGGGTGGGTAACGCCCGTTTTCGGGTTCGTAGATGATCGATGTTGGGATCATCTTGCCGACCGATGTGGTGCCATCTCGTGGAATCCAGAAGGCGTTGTATCCGCCGACATTTCCGGCAGCCCCAGGTGAGCCATCGCCACCTTCGGGCGGCGCCTCCCTGTTAGGATCGCTTTCTGTTCTGCCTTGCAGGATCGATTGGGTTGCGCGGGCATATCGCTCTGCCTGCTCTTCGGTCATGTACCGGTTGTCACCAAAAATACGATTTCGTTGCATTGACGTTGAAGTGCCAACATTGTAAGTGCCGCTCATGTCGGGCTTACCCTCTGCAGTTCGCGGGATATCCGCGGTCGCAAATGAGCCGATGACCACGGCCGAGAGTATAGATAACAGGGCGTTTTCTTTGGTATTCATATCACTTGTCCAGTGGGTGTCGACGCCATTCGCCGTACATCAATTCTTCGACGAACTCGACACATTTCAAATCCATCAGCCGCGCGTTGGGTTCCATACGACGGTACAACGGCATAGCAATGGTCCAGGGTTCGGTGAATGTTTCAGGATCTTCGATTGTTGCTTCATAGTGCAGATGATTCGGACCCGTGGGGGTCCAGCGCTCGGTCACTTTGATCGCACTGGAATGATGGTTACCGGCGCGATCAAACCATGAACTATCAAGCTGCCCCGTGACGTCAATGACCAACGTGTCGCCTTCCCAGTGACCATCGGACTGGCCCATCCAGGAGTCGACGGGTGCGGGGATATCATTATCAAAATAAACGTCACGAACGGCGCCAGCGTATTCGTAGGCGATAAAGACCGCGTTCTTGTTCTGGATGATCTGAAAGGGATACGGCATGTAGTTCGCCCGTGGAACGCCGGGCAAATAACATTTAATTTCTGGATCTCTTTCGAGCCATTGTTCTGCATTTTCTTTCTTTGTTGCGAGTGCTTCTGGCTTGTACGGTATTCCGGACTCTGATGGTGTGCCGTCGGCATTGACCAATACCCCCATGCCCCCCGGAACCAAACCCACGGCACCTAGTTTCACCACGTCGATGGCTGGAACCGGACCGTGCGGCCCTTCCCTAAGGGCCATCGCTGGACGCGCCATATGCCGTTCAATATCGTAGTTGGCCGTGTTAAGCGCTTGCCAGATGCCATTGATGTCTGGTTGGTCAGAACCCGCTAACCGGGGTGCTTTGTAATCGTTAGTAAACGCATAGCCTGCAGTGAAAATGAAAATGGCGCACGTAACGCCTGAGATGAATGCTCGCACTTCGTATTTCCTGAATCTCCCTCTTTGCAGACTACCAGATTTGCCGGCCGAAATAAGTGGGGTAGGAGGGTAGGGTCCGTGAGCGGTCTGTTTACCGATGGTTTCAGAGCTACCTAGGCGGCTCTAACGTGGGTCATCGCGATTGCCTTATGATGGCTGCCGATGAGTAAACCGCCCAACTTAGTAGATGGCCCCGACGCGCTTTCGGTCCCGCTCAACGATCTAGGTTGGGTCAACGTGGATCCGAACGCCACGGATGTGGTTGAACTTCGCGAGTACTTGGGTACGAACAACGGAATCAGGGGGCTCGAAGTATTGTCGCCCGATCAAATCGAACAGGCGACGCAGGTGTTTTACCGCGACGGCTTTGTGGTTATTCGCGATGTGCTATCCGAGGATCAATTAGCGTTTATTCGCGCGGGTTGCGATGAAGTCATTCATGAAATTCTGTCGCGCGACGCCGACCGTTTTGGCAATCGTGGTTCTCATCGATACTCGTTTGGCAGTTCGAGTCTTACGGGTCATTTGGTTCACCGACCGGAGTGGGCAATGCTGATCGATTTACCGACGGTGACGCCTATTTTGACGTCGATTTTTGGGTCGGCAAACTACATTTCACGTGGCGGAGGTGGCGATTTTTGCCTACCAGGGGCGAAGGAGTACCAAGCCCTCCACGCTGATATGAGTGATCGCCGAGAATTTACGCCACCGGGTTCGACCCGTTCATACACGTTTGGTTCTTTTCACGATCCGCGTGGAAAGTTCAACTATCGTGATTTGCCGTGTCCGTACGTATGTTGCAACTTTTTGATGGTTGACTTTACCGCCGTTAACGGTGCGACGCGTCAAATTCCTGGTACGCAACACAGCCAACAACCGATTCCCGACCTCGAGTCGGAACCCGAGTGGATGAAACTCAGTGCGGTTTGCCCTGCACCGGCCGGCAGCGTGTTAATTCGAGACGTTCGTGCATGGCATGGCGGAACACCAAATCTATCCAACGAAGTACGGGCCATACCGAATTCTGAATTCTATGCCCCGTGGTTTCGGGAGCCGATGCGACGCAGCATGCCGTACGCCATCTATGAAACGCTTAGCGAGCATGCGAAGGACGTTTGCCGCTTCATCGTGGCCGACTCCAACGATGAAGTTGAGACTGGTTACCGTGATGACATTGGTTCGGGGAGGCTGCAAAAGAAAGCTGGATAGGTATTCCGTCGGCCGTGATTCAGCTTGAAACCCTCTGTGTCGTTGTCACTTCGTCGAGGACACATTGGCCCAATGGTGGTATACAGGCGCCCATGGATAGGAAGCCTATTCGATTACGCCAAATCGCAGTTGCTACGGTGATGGTGACCGCTTTGCAGTCTTGGTGTTTGACCGTAGACAATTTTTCCCTACTTGATCAAAACGGCACGTCGCATGAACTCTACGGTTATGCCGATTTGAAAGCCGTCGTGTTGATGGTACAGGGCAACGGCTGTCCTATTGTTCGGAACGCGCTGGGTGACATCAAGGCGGTACGCGATCTCTATGCGACCAAGAACGTTATGTTCTTGATGATCAATTCGAATCTACAGGACGATGCCTCGGCGATCCGCGAAGAATCGCAGGTTTGGAACATCGATTTCCCCATTCTCAACGACGACGGTCAACGCGTGGGTGAGGCGCTGGGAATCACAAGAACGGCGGAAGTGTTGGTGATTGATACGAACGAATGGGATCTCGTGTACCGTGGTCCGGTGAATGACCGATTGACGTACGAGCGTCAAAAAGCGAAGGCAGATCGCCATTACGTCGCGGAAGCGCTCGATGCGATTCTTAACGGCATTCGACCTGAATTTGAACGGGTGGGGGCGAAAGGTTGCCTCATCAATTTCCCGGCACGACGGCAACATCTTCAAGACGTCTCCAGTGTCGAAACAAGAAATGTTCTCCCGCGAGGAGCGAGATAGATTGCATGCTATTCGAATTGACCGTGAACCCGTGACACCCGGGCTCCTTCGACCAAGGCGACAAACGTTAGCTGAGTAGAAGTTCGCGTGACGGCGGAACCAGACGATCAAGAAAACGAAGATGCGGAGGATTTGGAAGATACTTCGAATAGCGCGGCAGCGACGGAATCTATCTCGGAGGACGCGCTTGACGATCTAGCTGGAGACGATGCCGACGCCGATGTCGATCCTGATGCTTTGGTGGATGAGAAAGAGACCGATAATGACCTGGCAGACATACGTCGACGTATCGAGAACCTTGAAGAAGAAAAGCGATTTCAGACCGATCTCGAATACCTCGATGAGGACTTCGACGCCTAAGTTGTTGAGTTTCTGATGCAGCAAATCCCCGACGTTCGGGATATCGTTTTAGTTGGTGGCGGCCACAGTCACGTCCAGGTACTGCGACGATTTGGCATGCGTCCGGAGCCCGGCGTGCGGTTAACCGTGGTTGCACGTGAGCCACACACACCTTATTCAGGCATGCTGCCGGGGTTTATCGCCGGTCAGTATCCCTGGGACGATATCCATATCGATTTGGCGCGACTGGGTGCGTTTTGCGACGCTCGATTTATTGCCGACGAAGTGATTGGCGTGGACCCAGAAGATAATCGTGTCCTGTTTGCCGATCGCCCGCCCATTCGTTACGACGTGTTATCGATCAATACGGGCGGGGTGCCGTCCAAAGGAATGCCAGTCCACGACACGGTGCTTCCGGTTAAACCCATTGGACGGTTTATCGAGGCGTGGGAAGGACTCGTCGACCGAACCCGCGATCATGTCGGGTTCCCGTTAGCCATTGTCGGTGGAGGTCCGGGCAGCGTGGAGCTGGCTATTGCGATCGCCGAACGGTTCGGATCGCGTTTTTGCATCACGCTGGTGACAGCGGACAGCTCGTTGCTTGATGGCCACTCGAACAGAATGCGAACAGCGATCGAACACGTTCTTGGACTCCAAGGTATCGTCACGACGACCGGGTTTACCGTCAATAATGTTGATAGTGCCGGGCTGTGGAGTGCCTCGGGCGATTTCATTGCAGCAGAGTCGACGTTGTGGGTGACGGGAGTCGAAGCGCCCAAGTGGTTAGCCGAATCCGGATTTGAGGTCGACCGCAACGGGTTTATTCGTGTTGATCGGTCGTTGCGGTCGGCGTCCCATCGGAACGTTTTTGCGGCCGGTGATGTCGTGGATCTCATTAATCAACCTCGGCCGAAATCCGGCGTTTTTGCAGTACGAGAAGGCCCGGTGTTGGCGGAAAATTTGCGGCGTTTTGTCTTGGCCAAACGCTTGCGCCAATATCGCGCGCAGCGTCAAGCGCTCGCATTGATTCGAGTGGGCCGGCGATCGGCGGTCGCGTCGCGGGGAGCCTGGTCGATGCGTGGCCGCTGGATGGGGGATTGGAAGCATTGGATAGATCGTCGTTTCATGCGGCGTTTCAACCAGTTGCCGATTATGGCGGTGCCGGAATCAGAGCTAGCGCCCAGTTTACGCGACGATGCCCCGGTCGCGATGCGTTGCGGTGGTTGTGGGGCAAAACTCGGTGCCGATCTCTTGGAACGTGTGTTGGGCCAATTACCAATCCAAGCAAGCCCCGATATCAAGCAGGGCATTGGCGACGATGCCGCCATCGTGGAATTAGGGAGTTCGTCCATCGTCACCAGTTGCGACGGTTTTAGGGCGATGATTTCGGATCCGTATCGATTTGGCCGAATCGCGGCACATCACGCGATGAATGACCTGTTCGCGATGGGGGCCGTACCGCGTATTGCGCTGGCGATCGCCACGGTGCCGGCGATGGCGGATGCGATGATGGAAGACGATCTCTTACAGATGATGACCGGCGCGGTCTCCGTGTTTTCGTCTCACGGTGTGAGTTTAGTGGGGGGGCATTCGGCAGAAGCTTCCGAACTTTCCATCGGCTTCACGGTTACGGGCGCCGCTCCCAACGAGCCCCTCTTAAAAAGTGGTATGCAGGTCGGTGATCACTTGGTTTTGTCGAAACCCATCGGTACCGGCGTTCTACTTGCTGGTGCCATGCAAGGGAAAACGGCGGCGCGAGATTTGATGACGACGATTGAAATGATGGATCAGTCCAACGCGCTTGCGGCGGGAATACTCCGAGACCATGGCGCAACGGCATGTACTGATGTCACCGGATTTGGATTGCTTGGACACCTCGGTGAGATGATGCGTGCGTCGGATCGAGCCGTTGTGCTTGATGCTTTCGCTGTACCCGTTTTGGGTGGTGCTAGCACCCTGATGGAGAGCGGGGTCGAGAGTTCGTTGCAGCAGAACAATGAGCAAGCGACCAAAGACTTTGTCGTGCCGGAAAAACATGTGCGTAAGCCGCTCGTTCGTTTGCTCGCCGATCCTCAGACGGCGGGGGGACTGTTGGCGTCGGTCCCGCGGGACAACAGTGCGGCGTGTATTGTCGCGCTGGCGCAACACGGATACGTTCGGGCGCATGTCGTGGGTATGGTGACAGAGGAGACGATGTCCCGGATTCGGATTACCTGAGTGGCGGTCGCTATTTTTGTGTCGGATCCTATGTGTTCATGGTGCTGGGGAATGGCGCCGGCGATCAGCGAGGTTGTTGAGAGTTTGGGTGACCGAATTTCTTTCGATATTCGATTGGGTGGCATCAACACGGACAGCGTTCGTCCGGTTGGCGCGTACGGTCGTCGTCGACTTGATCTTTTATGGGACGAAGTGACGGCAGTCACGGGACAGACGTTCAGCCACCAACTTCCCGAGGGTACGGTCTACAACAGTCAGTTGCCGTGTCTCGCGCTTGAAGGCGCAAGAGATATGTCGGGTAAGCCCCCTTTTTTGTTTACCGATCGCTTGCAGCAACTTTTTTTTGAGGAGGGCGTCAATATCAATAATCAAGACGTCTTACTCGAAACCGGAAAGGAATTCGATATCGATCCAATCCAGTTATTAGAACGCATGACGAGTACCGAGGTGAGGACACGCACAGAGTGGGGTTTCACCGGCTCGAGACGATATGGCACGAATGCGTTACCCAGTATCGTGGTATCCGATAACGGGATCGATTTTCGCCTATTCGCCGGTGGTTACGTGAGTGCCGGACAACTCATTGAAGACTTGGACCGCTGGTTGTCCAATGGCTAGAAGAAGTCGGCTATGACGGGCCGGAATCGATCCATGTCGACGAGAAAAGAGTCATGGCCTTGGACTGACGGCAGAAGGACGTACTCGGTGGGGATATTTCTTTCATTAAATGCGTTTGCGAGTTCTTCTTGCTGGTGTGCTGGGAACAGAAAGTCCGACTGCACACCGATCACCAATACCCTGTCGAGATGGAGAAGTTGGAACGCGGACGTAACGCTACCACCGTGGTCAGCGGTGTCGAAAAGATCCATGGCGCGTGAGAGGTAGAGGTAACAATTCGCATCGAATGCCCCGACGAATTTTTTCGCATGTGCCTCGAGATAGGATTCCACTTC
>CAJWCW010000021.1 GCA_913030615.1 uncultured Gammaproteobacteria bacterium
GCCGATCGGTTACTCGAGAAAACAAACGATAAAGATCCTTTAAGTGCAGACATTAGTCGCTTTGTTGCCCTAGTCGGGAACGACTTCGACCTGGCACGAAATCTAATCGCAGACATGCTAGGTCGACGAGATCAGTGGCTCGATCCCGTATCTAACGTGGCTCGAGAAATAATCACCAAGGATCCGGGTCAATTCATTCACCTTATCGAGTCGGCAATCAAAAGCATCGCAGATAGAACCACGAATATGCTTACCGCTTCCATTCCGCAATCATTGTTCGACGAGATCATAGAGCTATGCGCTTTTTCCGCCTACAACCTTGAGCAACCTTTTTCGCAGCTGTCAGATTTCCGCGACTGGCGTTTTTTTTCCCGTATCGCGACCACGAAGAACCGTTCGTTTCGACAACGCATCACCGTACGGGAAGGTTTCCCGGCCAAAGCACGATCCGAAAAAGCACGGTTCACCGACGCAATGCGATCGTTAGCGAGCCTCGGTCTCACGAAAACGATCGCGAACCTTCAACACATCCCAGTCGAAAAAACGCCCGTAGAAGAACGCGAGAAACTCATCACTTTTTCGATCGTTCTTACCCTGGGCGCGGTCGAACTTATCGAAGTCTTCCGGCTTCACCAACTTGTCGACTTCTCTGAAATAACTATTTCGGCCGAGAACGCGCTATCCCGCGACGAGACTCCGACCGATCTAGCACTGATGCTCGACTACCGAATATCACACATCCTCGTCGACGAATTCCAAGATACCTCCCTAGCACAATACAAATTGCTTACGAGTCTGGTGCAAAGCTGGCAACCGGGTGATGGGAATACATTCTTCGCGGTCGGCGATCCGATGCAATCGATCTATCGCTTCCGTGACGCCGACGTCGATCTTTATCAGACGACGTTTAGCGAAGGGTTGCCTTCGATCCCCTTAGACGCCGTGAAACTTACGAGCAACTTTCGTTCTGCTGCCTCGCTTGTGGAATGGTCAAACAATATATTCGGTACGCTTTTTTCGGCCCCCAACGACGCACTTACCGGTGCCGTGACATTTAACCCGGCGATTGCCGCACGAAAAGAACCGGGGCGCATCCACGCATTTGCTGCCGACGATCCTGAGAAGCAAGCCCAAAGCGTTGCGGATCGCGTCGACGAGATACGTTCGAATCACCCTAACGACACCATCGCCATTCTAGTACGCAGCCGCAACGTCCTCCCGTCAATTATCAACGCGCTGCAAGAATCTAAACTTCGGTGGCGCGGTATCGATCTTGAGCCATTAGCAAATGTACCCGTCGTCAGAGACCTCTATGCCATCACAATGGCATTAATGGACGAGCGTAATCGACTCGCCTGGTTATCGATTTTCCGGTCGCCTTTGGTCGGAATCAGATTGCGCGATCTAGAGGTCGTCGCGCGCCACCAATCCGTGGACGACATGCTCGCCGACACAGAGCCAAGCCTCGACGCGCGCGCGCGATTAGACCGAGTTGCACAAGCACGGGAAATCGCGACACTTGGTCACTCGATTCGATCCAGGGTCGAACGTTTTTGGCTCGCCATGGGTGGCGCTGACGCCTATGCAGACGGGGCACCGGCATCCTTCGATTCCGCCGATCGCTATTTAGAAGCCCTGGAGAATCAACCGACCAATCGTATTCTTGGGGACCAATTGCTGGGACAAACCCAACGATTATTTGCCTCGACTTCGATTGATCCCGTGGATGTCGAGATCATGACCATTCATCGAGCCAAAGGGCTGGAGTTTAATCACATCATTATTCCAGGACTTGATAGAGGGACGCAGTCAAACATAAAGCCCATGCTGCTTTGGCGGCCCGAAGCCCATTCATTGCTGATGGCAACACGCGATGATTCTAAGACAAACTCGCTATACAACTGGCTACGATACGAGGAAGCGGAAAAGGACTCACAAGAACTGAAACGTCTTTTGTACGTTGCAGCGACACGGGCAAAGGATTCATTATCGCTATACGGGTGCCAAACCAAAGACTCCAACCCGCCCCGCGGCTCCTTGTTGGCGTTATTACAGCCCCTGATTTCTCTTCAACCCATTGATCGAACGCCCCCGAGATCAACACAAACTAAACTCCCGTCTCGGCCGCCGTTGAAACGGCTAAAATCCTCTTACACCTGGCGCGAACCGTTTGCACCCCCATTAGCTCCTTCCTCTTTCCAGACGTTACCCTCAATAAACGTGTCTACTCCCATCGCCGATCGACAAGAAGTCGCACTCGGCAATGTTGTACACGATGAGCTTCGGTTACTCGCCGGATCGACCCCGGCCACCCCCAGCAATCTTGATCCCTGGCGGGAAAGATTGATTCATCTAGGGCTATACAAAACTGAAGTGGATTGGGTCATGAAACACGCGCATCAACAAATTCGTTCGGTTCTTGCGGACGACACTGGTTTATGGATCTTGAATTCCAACCATGTGGACAGCCGTACCGAGTGGATGTTGACCACCTATCAAGATCCTCAGTTTACGAATGTTGCGATTGACCGATCGTTCATCGACCGAAGTGGCGATCGGTGGCTAATCGACTACAAAACTGCTGTACCCGACGTATCAATCGTTGTCTTCATCGAAAATCAAGTCGCCCGATACGCCAACCAGTTGCGCCGATACGCTCGCATAGTCGAATCCCTGGATCAGCGAACCATTCGAAAGGCGTTGTACTTAACCGCTATACCGCAACTGGTTGAAATCTCGGACAACGGCGATTAATCAAACTATTGGTAGTAGGCGTTGTCAGTCACCGTGTGGTCTGTCACATCACGAATAGCGGCTAAGTCTGGTACCTGCTCCAGTAACGTTGTTTCCACGCCTTGTTTCAGCGTGATGTCGACGGCGGCACACCCCTGGCATCCGCCACCGAATTCGAGAACGGCGGTATTATCTTCCACGATCTCCACAAGCGAGACGACGCCGCCATGGGCCGCCAATCCAGGATTGATCTCGTTGTACAGAACGTAATTAATCCGATCTTCCAACGGCGAATCGGGACCCACATTCGGAACCCTGGCATTAGGCGCTTTAATGGTTAATTGCCCGCCCATGCGGTCTTCCTGAAAATCCACCGTAGCGTCCACAAGATAAGGCTTACTTTTTTCTTCAAACCATGCCGTGAATCCTTCATATTCAATCGGCATATCATCCTCTTGTTCTTCACCGACGCGGCAATAAGCGATACAGGTTTCCGCGTTAGCGGTCCCAGGCTGAGCAACAAAAACACGGATGCCACAACTTTCGTCCTGCTTCGATAGCAGGTCGCAAAGGTATTTCTGTGCCGCCGAAGAAATTTCTACCATGCCGCCCAATCCCGACCAAAACACTCGGGTATAATAATCGAATCAGCCGCCACACTCTATATGACATCGACTCACGCTTTCCGACCCAAAACCTCAACCTAGGTCCAAAACAATTATTCTAGTATTGCAACGCCAAATTTAGCCTGCTCGTTATGTCGAAAATCCTTCAATCTTCACTCCAAGAACGCGTTCTCCTGTTGGACGGTGCAACCGGAACCATGCAACAGCGGCTAGGTCTCGCCGAAAGCGATTTCCGCGGCAAGGAATTCAACGATCACCCCATCGATCTACAGGGCAACGGCGATATCCTCTCTCTCACGCAACCTGCAATTGTGCGGCAAATTCACGACGCCTACCTGCAGGCGGGCGCCGACATAATTGAAACCAACACCTTCACCGCGAACCGAATCTCGCAAGGGGACTACGGTCTAGAAGAAAAAACCCGGGAGATGAACGTTCACGCCGCAACGATCGCGAGACAAGCTGCAGATCAGTACACAACCTCAACGAAACCACGTTTCGTCGCCGGCGTTCTCGGGCCCACGACACGTGCCGCAAGTATTTCCCCAGACGTCGAGAACCCCGCATCACGAAGTGTCCGATTTCCAGAACTTGTCGAAAATTATGCTGAATCCGCCGCCGGATTGTTGGAAGGCGGTGTCGATCTTCTAATGATCGAAACCGTATTCGACACACTCAATGCGAAGGCCGCAATATTTGCCATCCGACAGATCTTTAGCTCCGGATGCCGACGCGTACCGATCATAATCTCGGGCACCATCACCGATGCCAGCGGCCGAACCCTATCCGGACAAACGTGCGAGGCATTCTGGTACTCAGTCGCTCATGCCGAGCCATTGGTGGTCGGCTTGAACTGCGCCCTAGGTGCTGAAGCATTGCGACCACACGTTGAAACCATGGCCTCGACCGCCTGGACGTATACGAGCGTCCATCCTAATGCTGGGCTACCCAATGAATTCGGTGAGTACGACGAAAGTCCAGATCAAATGGCCCGCACGATCAAGGATTTCGTAGATCGCGGGCTCGTCAACCTAGTCGGCGGATGTTGTGGGACAACGCCCGAACATATCGAAGCTTTTGCGGATTGTTTAGCCGACGCCGTTCCCCGTAAACCCATTGAGAGACCTTCTTGCCTCACGCTGTCGGGTCTGGAGTCCGCAACCGTCGACAACGATTCGCTGTTCGTGAACGTGGGGGAACGAACCAACGTTACTGGCTCAGCGCGTTTTCGCAAACTAATCAAATCGTCCGCGTTTGGTGACGCGCTGGAGGTTGCGATTCAGCAGGTCACCAACGGTGCACAAATTATTGACGTCAACATGGACGAGGGGATGCTCGACGGTGCCGCAACAATGCAGCGCTTTCTCGATTTAGTGATGACAGAACCCGATATCGCCCGGGTCCCGATCATGATCGATTCAAGCGACTGGGAAGTGATTGAAACCGGTTTGCGTAGCGTGCAAGGCAAGAGCATCGTCAACTCAATCAGCCTCAAAGACGGCGAAGATTTATTTCTTGAGCGCGCGCATAAATGTCGGGATTACGGCGCCGCCGTAGTCGTCATGGCGTTCGATGAGAATGGGCAAGCCGACTCACTGGATCGCCGCAAAAGCATTGTTCAGCGCTGCTACCACCTCTTAATCAACGATGTCGGTTTTCCTCCAGACGACATCATCTTCGATCCAAACGTCTTCGCGATCGCGACGGGTATCGACGAACACAGCAATTACGGAGTCGATTTTATTGAGGCATGTTCTTGGATCAATTCAGAATTCCCTCGCTGTCACACCTCGGGCGGAATCAGTAATGTTTCGTTTTCTTTCCGAGGAAACGATCGGGTTCGAGAAGCAATCCATACCGTATTCCTATACCACGCCATTAACGCCGGACTCAGTATGGGCATCGTGAATGCCGGTCAGCTAGGTATCTACCAAGATCTCCCCGCCGACCTCCGAGATGCAGTCGAAGATGCCGTCCTGAATCGAGACGAAGACGCCACGGAAAACCTAGTCGAAATCGCGAGTCACTTTGCCGGGCACAGTCCTGCAAACGCAGAAGAGGACCTCGCATGGCGGGACGAACCGGTCTCGGAACGGCTGTCGCACGCACTAGTACATGGTATTTCACGGTTCATCTTGGAAGACACCGAAGAAGCTCGATTAGTGAGCACGCGACCGATTGAGGTCATCGAAGGCCCCCTAATGCAAGGGATGGACATCGTGGGCGATCTATTTGGCGCCGGGAAAATGTTTCTACCGCAAGTGGTCAAGAGTGCCCGCGTCATGAAGCAGGCAGTGGCTCACCTTGTACCGTTCATCGAAGCGCAGCAAGCCGATGACGACGTTCCCGCAAGCAAAGGGCGTATCGTCATGGCGACCGTGAAAGGCGACGTCCATGACATTGGTAAAAATATTGTCGGCGTCGTTCTGCAGTGCAATGGCTACGACATCGAAGATCTTGGCGTGATGGTTCCGGCCGAAAAGATATTGGACACCGCAGAAGCCTTGGACGCCGATCTTATTGGACTTTCGGGATTGATCACGCCATCGCTCAACGAAATGGTCCGCGTCGCGGAAGAAATGGAGCGTCGCGGGTATACACAGCCTTTGCTCATTGGCGGCGCAACGACCTCCAAAGCCCATACAGCGGTCAAAATCGAGCCCGCATACAGCGGTTCCACCATCTACGTTACCGACGCATCCCGCAGCGTTGGCATCGTCTCGACGTTGCTTTCCCCTGAAACGCATGACTCCTTCGTTGAAGATATCAGAGCGGACTACGCCAACGTTCGAACGCGTAGAGAAGCCGCCCAGGGAAACCGAGAGAAACGGCCCCTCGCGCTCGCGCGCGAGCGTAAATTGGACTGGAATTGGGAGAGTTATGCGGCGCCCCAACCAAACGTCTTAGGTGTTCAACCGTTTGAAAACTATGCTTTAGATCGCCTCGTCGAGTACATCGACTGGACACCCTTCTTCCGAACCTGGGAGCTAGCAGGGAAATATCCTGAAATCCTTAACGATCCTGTAGTGGGAAGAGCCGCTACCGATCTCTTTCGTGATGCCAAGGATATGCTAAAGAAGATTATCGACGGTTCGTGGTTAACGGCTAATGGTGTCATCGGCTTTTGGCACGCCAACCGGCACGGCGACGACATCCAATTGTGGCGCGACGGTTCGCGAAACGAACCTTTGGTCATGCTGCATCAGCTCAGACAACAAAATGCAACGCTGGATACGTGTCTCTGCCTGTCGGATTACGTCGCACCTGCGACTCGCGAGGACTACGTCGGCGGCTTCGTCGTTACCGTCGGTCCAGAAATCGAGGATGCACTTAAACGTTTCCAAGGAGACGACTACAACGAAATTATGGTGAAGTCTCTCGCTGACAGATTGGTGGAAGCTTTTGCTGAGCATCTCCACGAACGCGTTCGCAAAGAATTCTGGGGCTACGCCGCGGACGAAGCTTTGACCAACTCAGAACGTATCGGCGAAGCCTACCGCGGTATCCGTCCAGCTCCTGGCTATCCATCGTGTCCAGACCATTCAGAAAAAGAAGTCTTGTTTGAACTCCTGGGAGCGTCCGAGGCGACGGGTGCCGCGCTTACTGAAAATTATGCAATGTGGCCAGCAGCCACGATCGCCGGCTGGTATTTTTCCCATCCTCAAGCGAGATATTTTGGCGTCGGGAAAATCGATGACGACCAATTGCATGATTACGCTTTGCGCAAAGGACTGGAACGCGATGAAGCATCCAAATGGTTGAGTTTTGCGGTCGAAATATAGACTGCAATCTAAAACATACCGATATATCTATAGATGCACTGGTTAGTTTCTTGATCGAACCGTGGCTGATAAGGTCCCCGATCGCCGCATAAGGATACTGCATGTACCGATACAACCAATTCGATCAGCAGTTTGTACAAGAGCGCGTGGATCAGTATCGAGACCAGACGACTCGGTATTTAGCCGGAGAAATCAGCGACGATGCTTTTCAGCAACTGCGCCTCAGAAACGGCCTTTACATCCAGCGACTTGCACCCATGCTCCGTATCGCGGTTCCTTACGGCACGATATCTTCACCCCAGCTTAAAGTTATCGCAGAAATATCCAGAAATTACGATAAAGGCTACGGGCATTTAAGTACGAGACAAAATATCCAACTCAATTGGCCAGAGCTTGAAGAGGTACCCGATATCCTCGCTGATCTTGCCGAGGTAGGGATGCACGCCATTCAAACCAGCGGCAGCTGTGTTCGCAACGTTACGACAGATCACTTTGCCGGAGTATCCGCAGACGAGGAAGTGGACGCGCGGCCCTATTGCGAACTTTTGCGCCAATGGTCCACGTACCACCCTGAGTTTGATTGGCTGCCACGAAAATTCAAAATAGCCCTCAACGGGTCTAGCAGCGATCGCGCGGCGACTGCCGTTCACGACATCGGCATCGAAGCGCGGAAAATCCCTTCGGGCGATGTGGTGCTCGATGTCTACGTTGGCGGGGGACTCGGTCGAACACCCGTGATCGGGAGTTTGATTCGTACTGGACTCGCGGAGCGGGATCTTCTGACCTACGTAGAAGCAATACTTCGCGTTTATAACCGCTACGGACGACGGGACAACAAATACAAAGCAAGGATCAAAATTCTTGTCAGGGCGATGACGCCACAGATCTTCCGGGAAAAGGTGGACGCCGAGTGGGAGCACCTACAGGATGGACCAGGCGCATTGACGGACGAAGAAATTCTCCGCGTCAAAAACAGCTTCGTACCACCAACGTATACCGACCTCAATAACGAAGAATCGCTGTTAGGAACACAACGCCTCAAAAATCGTCACTTCAATGCCTGGGTCGAGAACAATGTCGATGCCCATAAGCAAAAAGGATACGCAATCGTCACCCTTTCAACCAAAACACCGGGGGTTCCACCAGGAGACGTCACCGACATTCAAATGGATGCGGTCGCGGATTGGTCGGACAAATACGGATACGGAGAAATTCGGATCAGTCACGAGCAAAATTTTGTTCTTCCAGACGTACGTCAGTCCGATCTCCTCGAACTATTTGTTGCCGCAGAAAAGCAAGCACTAGGCGCGGCAAACGTCGGGCTCTTGACAGACGTCGTTTGCTGTCCAGGCGGTGATTATTGTTCCCTCGCCAATGCCAAATCGATTCCGGTTGCCGAAGAAATTCAGCGGCAATTCGACGATTACGACTACCTTCATGATCTGGGGCCCCTCGATCTAAACATTTCCGGATGCATGAACGCGTGCGGGCACCATCACGTGGGTCATATCGGCATTCTCGGAGTTGATAAGAAGGGGGCCGAGTTCTACCAAATTTCATTGGGTGGCCATGCAGGCAATAACGCGTCATTAGGAGAAATCATCGGCCCCTCTTTTTCACGAGCTGATGTGACAGGTTCAATAGTCAAAATTCTTGACGTGTATATCCATTCAAGAGTGCAAGACGAAACGTTTCTCGATTGCTATCGACGTATCGGCATGCAGCCATTCAAGGAAGGGGTCTATGCCAACGCTGGTTAGAAACGGCGAAGTCACTGAAGACTCCTGGACATACGATGTTGCCAACGCAAACACCCCAGAAGCCGGCTCGATCCTAAATATTGAAGACTTCACGAAACACCATGCCGGCGAATTACACGGTGTACGCCTAGAAGGCTCAGTCGAGATCGAAGACATTATCGATCAAGTCAAGCATGCTGCGCTCATCGCTATATCCTTCTCGGGGTTCGCTGATGGTAGAGGACTGTCGCTCGCGGTCCTTTTGCGTTCACGATACGACTATCTAGGCGAGTTGAGGGCCGTCGGAGAAGTACTACCGGACTGGACGCCATACATGTTGAGGTCTGGGTTCGATAGTTTCGAATTACCAGATTTGCGGGCGGCTGAAACCGCTATCGCTTGTATGCAACGGATGACCGATCACTACCAAGGATCCGTGAGTCGACCAAGCCCAAGATTTAGACGATCAAGCGACTAGGAATAACGTTAACGAATCGCATGCGGGGCGATCGAACCCAGATTTGAGATCGTCGTCTCACAGACTAAGGTCAACCACGCCACGTCCAACCATCTCCCCACCCAATATCGTCTCGATAGCTTCCGACAACGTATGCAAACTTAAAGTTGATTTCTTGAGTTCGGTCAAACCGGTGAGTTTCCACTCACCGGCCAATTTGCCCCAAATCTCAATTTTCTCAGCCAGCGGTTGCTCGACCGAATCGATCCCGAGTAAATTCACATGCCGAAGTATGAAAGGCAGGACCGACGCAGGAATATTCGGAGAATTAACCAACCCACACGCTGCCGCACTTTGCCCGTACCGCAATCCTTTAATCGCGTTAAACAACATACCGCCACCAACCGTATCCACAACCCCACCCCACTGTTCCTTTAGCAGCGGGCGATCGCTTCCGGCTTCAAGGTCTTCGCGCGACAAGATTTCACGCGCACCAATCGATTTCAGAAATTCATGTTGGTCCTCTTTCCCCGTCACAGCGTGCGGTTCGTACCCCAATTGATCAAGGAGCTTAATCGCGACACTGCCCACCCCACCGGTCGCTCCACTAACGAGTATGGGTCCCCCTTCGGGACTCATACCTGCCCGTTCAAGTTTGTGGATTGACAGAGCGGCGGTGAATCCAGCCGTCCCTAGAATCATAGCTTCCTCAAGACTCAATCCCTGAGGCAAGGGAACCGCCCAAGCCGCCGGCACGCGAACTCGCTCACCAAAGCCACCGGACGTATTCATCCCAAGATCAAAACCGATCACCACGACCTCGTCGCCAGCGGTGAAGTTCGCGACCGCAGACTCGAGAATCGTTCCAGCCGCATCGATCCCAGGGGTATGGGGGTAACTCCTCGTCACGCCGGGGTTACCGGTCGCGGAGAGGGCGTCCTTATAATTCAGCGACGAGAACTTCACATCGATCAACAACTCTCCTGCGGGCAGATCGTCAAGTTCTCGGTCAACGACAGATCGAGTGAACGTCCTGTCCTCATTTTTTTCAACTAAAAAAGCTCGAAACGTTGTCATCTTTGTCTCCTCACGATTCGATCGAAGGTCGCTTCTGTGAATTCGGCGAGATTTCCTAACAAACGTTCCACGGGCTTTTGGGGAATAACCCATTGCACCGCATATACATCGGCTCGATCACACGCGCTCACCACGTATTCGTCGCTGGTCGACAGCACATCCACCAGGTTTCTCTTTTGAGCCCTTTCTCCATACCAAGCTTCACCTGTCGCAACGGCTTCCACGTCGAGATCTTGACGATACGTCGCCACAAACTCACGGAATAGTGCATGGGCGTCTTCTAACTCTTCAATAAACTTGGTTCGATTTTCCTCGGTGTTCTCTCCGAACATGGTCAACGTGCGCTTGCTCTTACCCGCGGTGATCACGTCGTAATCGACGTCATATTTCTTGAGCAACCGATGAACATTAGGGACTTCGGCGACAACTCCGATGGACCCAACAAGCGCAAATGGGGCCGCAACAATCTGATCGGCAACAACCGCCATCATATAGCCGCCGCTTGCTGCTAATCGGTCAACGGCAACCGTAAGTCGAATTCCCGCGTGTCGCACTCGAACCAGCTGCGAAGCCGCAAGTCCGTATGCATGAACGAGGCCTCCAGGACTCTCGATCTTGATAACGACCTCGTCGTCATTCCCCGCACGTAAAAGAACCGCCGTCACCTCGTTCCGCAGCTTTTCAACGTTAGAAGCGTTCACGTCGCCTTTAAAATCAAGCACGAAAACGCGGGGCTTCGGTTCAGGCTTTTTCGCCGATTTCTTGCGTTCTTTGCGACTTTCTTTCGTGGACTTCTTGAACTGCGCGGCGGGCATCACGCTCTGATCCATCGCGTCGCGCAATTCTTGCAATCGGTCATTCACCCGATGAACCTCAAGGTATCCTCGGGAGGGTGCTTGTCGACCACGACCCATGGCGCCGAGGGTCATCAACACCACGACCGTAGCGATCACAATTGTCACGGTATTCGCCAAAAAACCTAGGTATTCGAACAAAAAGTCCATCAAAAAGTACTTCAGAGGGAAGTACGAGAGATTACCTGTTCCTTCACGGAAGCGTCCACCGGCAACGCCCCGTCACTATTTCATCGCACAAGGGACAACTAATCGATATTCTTCGCCGTTTCTCGCGTGAACAAGAAAAGGGACGCCAGTGACAAAGGACGAATGTCGCGAAGAGCTTCGGAGAAATTTTTTCCCGGCAGCCGCTACAGAATACGATGTCTTCATTGGTCTTACGGTCCAAGACCAACAACTTTGTTGCCACGTTTCAGGAGAGGGAATCAATTTCGTCACAAAACCTCCCGACGTAAACTTCTCATTTAAGAGCTGGGATACGGTTCGGGGATTGCTTCTGGGTGACATGGACCCCATCGCGGCTTTTATGGCTGGACAATTCCGGTCCGACGGCTATCTGACTCTGTTGTTCCTCGTTTTAGCGATATTTAGGTCCCCAAACCGTCCTCAGATTCCGGATTGAACGCTGCCTGCATTTCATCGACGAACGCGCGAATCAACCATCCTGAAATAGCCGTACCGCCCGGTACGTTGGGTGATTGGTCGTACCTAAACCAGTTGGCCTCCGCAATTTCCCCATCGCGACAAACAATGTCACCCGAAACGTAGTCCGCGTGAAATCCAAGCATCAGCGAGTTTGGAAACGGCCACGACTGACTACCTAAATACCGAAGATTTTCGATCTTGATGCCAACTTCCTCATACACCTCCCTATGCACGGTCTGTTCAATCGACTCTCCCGGCTCCACAAAGCCAGCCAAGGTACTGAACATGCCCGTTGGCCACGAGGCGTTTCGCGCAAGTAGCATATCTTGATCACGTCGAACCAACACGATAATGCTCGGACTCAGACGTGGATAACTGATCAATTGGCAGGACGGACATACCCGAGCTCGGTCCGCAGCGTGATCTTCCGTTTCCGTTCCACACCGCCCGCAAAAGACGTGGTCCCGATGCCACTCAACGATCTGTTTTGCGCGTCCCGCGAGATAAAACATCGCGGACTCGACCCGACCGAGCCAAGACCGAAGTCCAGTCAACGCGTAACCTTCGGGCGCACGGCCCTTTGCTTCCAACGCGTAACAAGACGTTCCGCGCCATTCACCCACGTAAAGTCGCGCAACCACTTCGAGATCTACCCAACGAAACTCATCCGCCGTCACCGGCCGGGGAATACCGTGTTCACTGAGAGAAAGCACTTCCCCGCCGACAAAAACGAAATAGAGCGATTCGTCAGTGTGCGCCCCTTGCGGTTCCTTACTGATTGATTCGAATCCATCGGGTTCAAACGGCCACATACCTTTCCCGCTTCGCGTACAACGCGAACGATGATACCAATGAACCAAGATATCAGTACGCACGGGCTTAAGAGTGGCGACACCGTATTGAGCGCGCCGCGCCGCGCCTGTATCTTGCATCCTTTACTTGAGTACGGAGTGTCGTAGTGGCTGAGTCAACTTCAAGCAGGCGTGGACGAATTAGTTTCGATTCATTCTGGGACAACTTCCTCGGAAACGCGCCCGAATGGTACAAACGCGCCATCGTTGGCTTCCTTATCCTAAATCCACTGCTCTTACTCTTACCCCAAGGCCATTACATCGCTGGATGGGCCCTCGTCTTAGAATTTATTTTCACGCTGGCAATGGCACTTAAATGTTATCCACTACAACCCGGCGGCTTACTTGCGTTGGAAGCCATCGCCTTGCAATTGTCCAGTCCCGACACAGTACTGCACGAACTGGAGAGTGCCTTTCCAGTGATTCTGCTACTCATCTTTATGGTGGCTGGCATTTACTTCATGAAGGATCTGTTGTTGTTCATATTCACAAAGATTCTGCTGCGCGTTCGTTCTAAAGCTTTGTTATCGTTCCTTTTCTGCTTCGTCGCCGCGTTCCTGTCTGCATTCCTCGATGCACTTACCGTTACCGCCGTCGTTATTAGTGTCGCTGTCGGTTTCTATTCTGTTTATCACCGCTTTGCCTCCGAAAGCGGAGATCATGACGAAGAGGTCCCCGAGCTTCATCGCAAAGACCTCGATCAGTTTCGTTCGTTTTTAAGAAATTTGATGATGCACGCCGCCGTTGGAACCGCGCTCGGTGGCGTAACTACAACTGTGGGCGAACCGCAAAATCTCCTTATCTCTAAAATAATGGAATGGGAGTTCATCGAGTTTTTCATGGTGATGGCACCCGTGACCTTACCGGTACTCGCTGTCGGACTGTTCACTTGTCTCGTGCTCGAATGGACTGGGTGGTTTGGGTACGGTACGAGAATTCCGGAGAATGTCCTAACGGTACTCAAAGAATACGACAGGGAGGAAACGGAGAGTCGGACAGGACGCGATAATGCGCGCCTCATTATGCAAGCCGTGGCAGGAGTCTTTTTGATGTGCGCTCTTGCATTTCAACTCGCCGAGGTTGGCTTGGTTGGACTGTCGGTGATCGTCTTACAGACCGCTCTGAACGGTATCGTTGAAGAACATCAGCTAGGACACGCTTTCGAAGAAGCCCTACCCTTTACCGCATTGCTCGCCGTATTTTTTGCCGTCGTCGCCGTCATCCACGATCAGCACCTGTTTACTCCGGTAATCGACTACGTACTCACGCTCGAACCGCACCTGCAGCCGGGCATGTTCTATATCGCGAACGGGGTCCTCTCCGCGATCAGCGACAACGTCTTTGTTGCCACTGTTTATATCAAAGAGATTGAAGCCGCTTACGTCGCGGGCGATTTAACACGCCAACAATTTGACCTGCTCGGAGTAGCCATTAATACCGGTACAAACATCCCCAGCGTTGCGACACCGAATGGCCAGGCCGCTTTTTTGTTTCTTCTCACGTCTTCGTTGGCACCACTCATCAGACTCTCGTACGGACGTATGGTGTTCATGGCATTACCCTACACGCTAACAATGGGAGTTACGGGCTGGATGGCGGTTCAGTGGATTCTTCAATAGTCCTCATGTCGCGCCACACTGAACCGGTTTGCGCGACACTATCGAGATTGTCCAGATAGGCTTCATGCGCCTCTAGTTCCTCTGGAGTTGGCCGCTGTACAAGCAGCTTCGAAGACCTAGCGGTCAGCCGAACCTCGGTCGCTTGTGCCGCAATCCTTCCACTTCCATTATCACCATCGTCAAACATCGAGGTTTGGCCGCCAGTCATCGTTAGGTATACGTCAGCTAGTATCTCGGCATCGAGCAACGCTCCATGACGCTCGCGAGCAGAGCTATCGACCCCGTACCGACGACAGAGCGCGTCTAAACTATTTTTTTGCCCGGGATGTTTATGTCTGGCCAAGGCAAGCGAATCTAAAATCTTACAAGCATCATCAATGCGTTCCGTACTCTCCATCCTCGAAAATTCGTAATTGAGAAACGCCACATCAAACGGCGCGTTATGAATGATTAGTTCAGCACCACGAATAAAAGCCATGAACTCCTCCGCAATGGTTTCGAACTCAGGTTCATCCTCCAAGTCGCGGTTGCTCAGTCCATGGATTTCGTACGCCGCATCATCTATTTCGCGTTTAGGATTCACGTATTGGTGATATCGTTCCCCGGTTACTCGACGATCCAGAATTTCGACACATCCAATCTCAATCACACGGTGCCCCTGTTCCGGTTCTAGCCCCGTAGTCTCCGTATCGACAACAACTTGCCGCATCGTTATTCCTTCAACAGGTCGTCAATGGCGTCATTTGCCGCTCGATCGACGCGTTCGTTCTCTTCATGTCCACTGTGTCCCTTGACCCAAAACCACTGTACATCGTGACGAGCGTTGAGCTCATCCAATTCGATCCAGAGGTCACGGTTCTTAACCGTACCTCGGGAGGCCGTTTTCCATCCGTTGGACTTCCAACGTTGTATCCACTCAGTCACCCCTTGACGTACATACTGTGAATCTGTGGTGAGCGACACACGGGTCGTTCTTGAAAGTGCTTGCAGACCTTCAATAGCTGCCTGAAGTTCCATGCGATTATTAGTCGTGGAAGCTTCAGCACCATTAATCAATCTCTCATTCGATCCTTTTCGCAGTAGTGCCGCCCAGCCTCCGGGTCCCGGATTCCCGCGGCAAGCGCCGTCAGTAAAAATCTCTACTTTGACGATGCTCATCGCCGCGCGATCGGTCTCGGCAATCCGATCGAGCCCACCTTTGGTAACCGCGAAAACCCGACCATACGCGGCGGAATAAGCGCACCCCTCTGCTTCACCCCGCTAATCACGTAGACGTCACCGAATGGGAAAGGGATTCTACGTAATTTTTCCGCAACCCAGCCGAAGCTCCTACCATTTATGCGACGAACCATACGGCCATAACAGTTGAGGTATCGAACGGGTTGATCACGATGGATCCCTAGCACGGAGATCCAATCCTGTATGCGGATGCTCGACAGCGGCATCAAACCTCGAAAGGTATTGCGCCATCGTAAAACCCCCCAGAAGCTCAAAGAATTGAATCCGCAAATAATAACGCGCCCGCCTGGTTGCAATACCCTTTGTACCTCACGCAGAACCGCCCTCGGATCCGCTCCAAGCTCCAGAACATGGTGCAGCACGATTCCATCGATCGAATTCGACGGGAAAGGCAAGCAATCGGCAGCAACGACCACGCCTTCTTCAACCGTGGCATCGATCTTTCCGGCATGAACGGCTCCGTATAAGCAAGCCTTCATCATGCATCGTTTACTCGAAGCTTTAGCTATTCTAGCGCTCGGCCCGAGCCATAACATGATTTCACCATGAAACCTTCTTGCCTCATGACTGAGCACTTCGGTTTCAATATCAGAAAAGGAGGTCGCGACTTGCGAGTCCAGCCAAGATACGAACGAGGCGGACGTACCTCCTCGTGGCTTCGAATATTTGGATCCAGTGTCAGTTGCCAATGACCTTCGAATTCCGCAAAGTACTGGCGTTCCGCAGCATTCTGGACCGTCGAATCTTGAAGGGCAAGATCAGTCAGGTAGTTTGTCTATCGTTTCCGCTTTTGCTTCTCCTAGTTCAAGGCTGTTCGAATCTACCTTTCTATTCAAATGATGCGCCAAAGAGGCACGTCAATCTCCGGACAATAGACTGGGCGCCTGAACCTCACTTTTACAGTGAAACTTCCTTAACAACCAAGCAACCGAGCGCCAATGCATTACACGACAGAACCAGTTTTCGGGAAGAAGCGTTACTACCAGAACGAAACGACTACCTAGAACAATTATCGAGATCCTTTGTACTCGACCACCACCTTGACAACCATCGCGTGCAACAAGAAATCGCAATACTTCAGCGAAACCCACATTACTTCGATTCGCTTCAATCTCGACTAGAACGTTATCTGCCCTTCATTTGCGACAAAGTACTGAGTCGGAATTTACCCGGCGAACTTTGCCTAATTCCCATCATCGAGAGCGCCCTTGATCCGTTCGCGTTTTCATCGGGTGGGGCCGCAGGATTTTGGCAGTTCATTCCAAGCACGGCGAAACGATATGGGCTGAAGATTGACTGGTGGGTCGACGAGCGGCGGGATCTACTCGCGTCAACGGATGCGGCTTTAGACTACCTCGTTTACCTCAATGGCCGCTTCGACGATTGGCTCCTCGCAATAGCGTCATACAATTGGGGCGAAGGGCGCGTGGCTCGAGCAAAAAAGCAACGCGGCAGTGATGCTGGATTCTTCGACTTGCGTGTCCCGGCGGAAACAGCAGGATACGTCCCGAGGCTTCTGGCCTTTTCGGCTGTTTTTGCTGCACCCGATGCATATGACATGCACCTCTTCATCAATCGAGCCGACATAGATGAACAAGCGCTGGCAATCGTCGACACCACCGATCAGTTAGACGTAAGCACAGCTGCACGCGCCTCGGGGATTTCGGTCGAAACCCTTTATCGAATCAACCCTGCCCTAAATCAGTGGTCAACCCACCCGCGAGGCCCACACCGCTTAATGGTGCCAGCTCCTAATCGCGATAGGATTCAAACCGCCTTGGCTAACATTCCTCCTGATGAGCGTGTTTCCTGGATTAGGCACAAAATCGCGCGAAACGAGACTCTAGGCGAACTTGCTCTGCACTATGGAACAGACATTGCGACCATGCTCAAAGCCAACAAAATGACTTCGACTCGAATAATTGCGGGAAACTATTTGCTTATTCCCCGCTCAACCATCCCCATTGATCGATATCCGACGCTGAATCTAGACCGAAATACAAATGGGGCAGTTCACGTTGTCCGTGGAGGAGAATCTCTCTGGACGATCGCTAAACGTTATCGGGTAACAACAGATACGCTCATGCGCACCAACCGTATCGGTCCAAACGAAATTATACGACCGGGAAGAAAAATCATTATTCCGCAGAAAACATCCCCCGGGGCTGTCGTCAGAGCAATCCGATACAAAATAAAAAACGGCGACTCACTAGCGACTATCGCCCGAAAATTCAACGTGTCCGTGGGCGCTATTGCGAACCGGAACACCCTTGACCCGGAAAAGTACATTCATCCCGGACAAGAGTTAACGATCGAGGTCAACGTAACTTCTGCACGCTCAAGATAGTTAATTGGCCGTGACGGTCATACCTGTCTCAATGGAGGCATCCGACCGCAACGTCTGTATCAACCCTTCGAAATCTCGCTGTCCAAAAAAATCGGTTAATTGATCGGCTAGCTGCAATCTCTCGAATTCGGTCGTCGCCCCGAAATCTCCGAGGTTCGCATTCGTCACCAAGACAATCGCACGTTTTCCGTCCTCAAGTTGAGTCTCGCCAACAGATCGAGACCGTTCGTCAGGTGCCGCAAGCTCGAACGCCCGTTGCAGGATCGGTGTCGGCACACTATCAGCAGCCCGCGTCGCATCATCCGAACGCACCCATGTCGCTCCCACTCGAGCTGCAACATCACTGGCTGACTCTTCATTCTCTAGCCTTACCACCGTGTCGTGAATCATGGTCACAACCTGTTCGTCAGTTTTATCTCGTTTAAGCTGCGCGACAATTTGCTCCCGAACTTCATTAAGGGACCTTTGTTTTGATGCCGTTCGATCGACCAAACGGGCAACCACAGCATGTGTGTCTTCAAGTAATATCGGTCGGCTATTGAAACCATTATCGATGACGTCGATTTCAAGCATTCCTTGCCTGACTTTCATACTTGCAAACACTCCTACGCCTTCGCTTCTGGTAAGACCCTCGACCGTTTTAATCTCCAACGCATGTGCATCGGCTATCGGTTGCAACGAATCCGTCTCTTCAAACGCGAGTTTATCGACCGCGGCTAGACGTTCCTCAAAAAGACGCTCGGCCCGTTCCGTCAAAAGTGTTTCACGTATCGCCGATTGCTCGTCATCGAATGACGGGAATTCAACAGCCTCGACCGCTACAAGTTTGACCAGATGCACCCCAAATTCCGTTTGGAAAGGAAGCGAGACGTCGCCGGTCGTGAGACTCCACAGAACGTCTTCGAAATCGCTCACAAACGCACCCCTTCCTGCCACACCTAGGTCGCCCCCAGCACTACCGGATCCAGGATCTTCCGACAGTTCTTTCGCCAGAGTCGAGAAGTCCTCACCACCAAGCACACGGCTTCGAATATCCGACATCTCCTCAAGAGCTTCGACCAACGATCGATTTTCATTCACCTCAAGGAGAATATGAGAAGCTCGCCGACGGTCATTGGACTCGGAAGCAGCTTTCGCCGATTCGTATGCAGATCGAACGTCCTCCATCGAAATATCGATCTCGTTGCGACTGTCGTGATCTGAAAATTCAACGTACGCAAGATCAAACGACTCCTCTGTTACGAACTGATCGGTATGCATTTCGTAGAAATCCGCGATTTCGGTTTCGCTTACCTCCACCCCATCTTCAAACATGGCAGCATCAATAATCATGTATGCAACGTCGCGCGTCTGATTAAGCATCGACGCAGCGTCGCGAAGTTCATGTTCAGTCGTAAACGCAGTGTCTTGATATACATCCACGAGCTGAGAAAGCTGTGCATCAGTTTCCATCGCTGACTGAAAACTCTGCGGCGAGTACCCCAAATTCTGCAAAGTCGATCGATATATGGATTGGTTGAATACGCCATCAACCTGAAAATTCGGATTGTCGATAAGTTCCTTCCGAAAGGACTCCGCCAAACCAACTAGGGCGAGTTCTTCGGCAGTTTGCCGTAACAAAGTTCGGTTAATGAGTGAGTCAAGGACAGCTTGCTGACTGACAAGATTGTCAATTAAATTGGGATCAACCTCATCACCCATACTAGATTGCAAATTCCGTTTCTGTCGTTGAGTTTCTATTTGTAACTCGCGCACCGTAATTTCATCGCCATTGACGGAAGCCGCGCGAGGCTCGTTTTCCGCTAGAAAATTGAACGCTCCAAACCCGAATACCACAAGGACGAAGCAAATAATGCCGACAAGGATTTTCGCCCCCAGACCTTGGGCCCCATCTCTCATCTTCTGTAACAAACTATTTAGTCTCCTAACAAGATCCAAGATTAAAAAAGGCGCATTCGAGGTGCGCCTTTAGTTGTCGTCAATCCTGGGGGTGAAGGGGGCCGGGCGGGTAAGTCGTTTCGACATCCCGCCCATTCCCAGGCTTGTCTCGTCCAGCTGAGTTAGTTCAAAGAATCCTTCAGAGCTTTACCCGCCTTAAATGCTGGGGCCCGCGAAGCTCTAATGTGAATCGGCGCTCCCGTTTGCGGATTACGACCCATCCTGGCCGCTCTATCCCTAACGTTAAACGTACCGAAACCAACAAGCACCACAGGATCCGATTGCCTCAAGGATCGACCGATCGCACCCAGAGCGGCATCCAACGCTCGTCCAGCAGATGCTTTAGAAAGGTCGGCTTCATCGGCAATTGCATCGATCAGTTCTGATTTATTCATATAGGCCCTTTTAGGTTGATGGAGAAACGGCTCAAAACCCGTTTCTGGGCATCTTATAGCAGCGCATGAAAAACGCTGTCAAGCCGCTTATTCAAAGGGATCTACCGAATCCGCTCACTTTTAGGTCAGTGTGGGTTGACGACGGGACCTTCATCAATAGGGTTTTTGACCGGGGGCACCTTCGGATTCGCTGGCAATTCTTCGTCCAGCGGCTCTGGTCTTCTCTCAAGCGCGAGCTCGATAACTTGGTCCATCCATTTGACTGGACGAATATCTAGGTCTTGTTTAATTTTGTCCGGGACCTCCTTCAGATCGCGCTCGTTTTCGTCGGGGATGATTACCATCTCGACGCCTCCACGATGTGCCGCTAAAAGTTTTTCCTTTAGTCCGCCGATCGGAAGCACTCGCCCACGAAGGGTTATTTCGCCTGTCATCGCGACGTCGGCCCGAACAGGAATGCCGGTAAGGACCGAAACAACCGCGGTACACATACCTATACCGGCGCTAGGGCCATCCTTAGGTGTTGCGCCTTCTGGCACGTGTACATGGATATCCAGTGTTTCGTGAAAATCAAGCGGTATACCTAAAAAAGACGCTCTACTCCGGACAAAGGTGAGTGCCGCTTGAATGGACTCCTGCATGACGTCTCCCAATGATCCCGTTTTGGTCTGCAGTCCTTTCCCGGGTACAGCAACGGCCTCAATGTTGAGTAGCTCGCCACCTACCTGAGTCCAAGCAAGGCCAGTGACTATCCCAACCTGGTTTTCTTCTTCGGCACGCCCGAAGTTGAACTTCCGAACGCCATTGTGTTTTTCGAGTGCATCAGACCCAAGCTCCCCCGCGATCGCTCCACCATCAAGCGCTTGTTCAGTCACTACCTTTCTACATAACTTCGCAATCTCGCGCTCCAGCCCGCGCACGCCGGCTTCTTTGGTGTAATAACGAATAAGTTGTACCAACGCATCATCGCTGATCGAAAAATTCTCTTTATCGCCCAACCCATTTAATCGTTTCTGTTTCGGGAGAAGAAATCTTGACGCAATATTTTTCTTTTCGTCTTCCGTGTAGCCGGGTAAGCGGATGACTTCCATTCTGTCCAGCAGCGCCGGTGGAATATTCATTGAATTCGACGTGCAAACAAAAAAGACATCCGATAAGTCATAGTCTATTTCCAGATAGTGATCGTCGAACGCATGGTTTTGCTCCGGGTCCAAAACTTCAAGCAGTGCCGATGCCGGATCTCCGCGAAAGTCCATTCCTATCTTGTCGACTTCGTCTAGAAGAAACAGAGGGTTGCGAACGCCCCCTTTAGCTAGCTTCTGTACGATTTTTCCGGGCATCGACCCAATGTAGGTTCGGCGATGTCCTCGAATCTCCGCTTCATCCCGCACACCACCCAAGGCCATTCGAATGAACTCACGATTCGTAGCCCGAGCTATGGATTCGCCCAGCGAAGTTTTCCCAACCCCAGGTGGACCAACAAGACAAAGAACTGGCCCTTTGACCTTCCTTACCCGAGTCTGAACTGCTAGAAACTCAAGAATTCGTTCCTTTACTTCATCCAAACCGTAATGGTCAGCATCCAAACGATCCTTCGCCTTGCGAAGGTCTTTACGAATTCTTGTACGTTTCTTCCAAGGCACACTCAATAACCAATCCAAGTAGCTGCGCGAAACGGTCGCTTCGGCAGACATGGGAGCCATGAGCTGAAGTTTCGAAAGTTCGGACGTCGCCTTGACCTTTGCCTCTTTTGACATCCCAACTTCTTCGATACGTTTGCGAATCTCTTCGAGCTCGTCTAGCGTCGCCTCGTCATTGCCCAACTCCTTCTGAATAGCCTTCATCTGCTCGTTCAAGTAATACTCGCGCTGGCTCTTCTCCATCTGGGTTTTAACCCGCCCATGAATATTTCTTTCTAACTGCTGTACATCGATTTCTGAATCCAATAATGACAACAGCTTTTCCCGACGATCTTGGACATCAACCGCTTCCAGAATTGATTGCTTATCCCCTATGCTGAGGTCCAA
>CAJWCW010000022.1 GCA_913030615.1 uncultured Gammaproteobacteria bacterium
GGAGCCCTTTCGACTCGAATGCCTGTTCGCAGAAGAGAAACTTGTCGCGTTCAAGAATGACCGCCGTACTCGCCCGAGTGCCGTATAAGTCACCGCGAATGAAGCTCGGCGAGTTCCGTTGCTCGACTACGACGTTCTCGCTGTTTCGTGAATCCTTTGTAGGGGATAGGGGGGCTTCGATCGTGAGGAGATCGATGAGATCGTTTAGCAAAGGGTGTGGTAGCGCGTTCGTTAACTTCCGCACGCCGCGTGTCGATTTTGGCCACGGGTCGTCAAGATGAGTATTGGTTAAGGCGTAAATACCGGGTGGAAGTATTCTGATGTCGCCAGTTCGATTGGTCATATAGATAAGCTCGAGGCCGTCGAAAGCAATAAAGTTAAATCCTGCGAACTGATCGGGCTTTAACTCCGACACATACTGCTGTGACGTATTTTTTGCGAGTAGAAATTCAACGGGTAGATCGCCACGGCTTTTTGGGAAACGAGGCCCGGATAAGTCCTGGGTCCAATTCGTTACCGCCGCGAAACGCCCAGTCCTTGAAACCCCAAGCCAGGTCCCTCGAGCCTCGATATCGCGTCCTGCGAAGATGTTTGGATGGTCGTCCCACGTGTGTGCAGCAAGCGCTGGGCGAGCGTAGTATTCGTCCCGATTGGCTGCAACAATAAGCGGTCGAGCCGGATCCATACGGTAGGCAATAAGGATAAGGCACACTGCGGCTCGGTCCCTCGTTCCGCGCCTATGCGTGCGTTCGAGTCTACCAGTTGCGCATAGTTGGTGTTTGAGAAATATGAACTATCCTCTGATCGAGCCTGTTTTGATAGAGATCGGGCCATTGGCCGTGCGCTGGTATGGCCTCATGTATTTGCTCGCTTTTCTCGCGTGCTACGTATTGGGCAGTCAGCGTGTGAAAAAGCACGATTCCGACTGGGATAAAGCCGACGTATCGGACCTCATTTTTTATGGCGTGGTGGGTACGATCGTCGGGGGTCGTCTCGGCTTCGTTCTCTTCTACTCGTTCGATAGGTTTTTGGTAGAGCCGCTGTGGTTGTTTAGATTGTGGGAAGGCGGCATGTCGTTCCACGGAGGTATGCTTGGGGTAATCGCCGCGCTTTGGCTATATGGCCGGAAGACATCGCGCGATTTCTGGCGTGTGGCAGATTTTGCAGCTCCGCTAGTCCCAATCGGACTGGGATTTGGACGGATTGGAAATTTCATTAATGCGGAGTTGCCGGGACGAGTTACGGAGAGTTCCCTCGGTATCCACTTTCCGTGTGGCGCAGTTAGCGGCCTGAATTTCACGTGCTTTGGTCAGTGGGATGGAGCGCTACGACATCTATCAAGCTTGTATCAAGCCTTTGGAGAAGGTGTAGTTTTGTTCGTGATTGTTTGGTTATTTTCACTGCGAGCGCGACGCCCGGGTCTAATCTCCGGGATGTTTCTTATAGGCTATGGCACGATTCGGTTTGTGACGGAATGGTTTCGTGAACCTGATGCTGCGATCGGTTTTATTGCTTTCGATTGGCTCACGATGGGTCAGTTGTTGTCGCTACCGATGATTGCATTTGGTATTTTGTTGCTGACTGGATTTGCTCAAGATTATTTCGAGGGATTGCGCCAGAAATGAAGCAATATCTTGCGCTCATGCGCCGGGTACGAGACGAGGGGATAGAGAAGAGCGACCGTACGGGTACTGGAACGAGGTCAGTGTTTGGTCATCAAATGCGCTTCGACTTGAGCGAAGGATTCCCCCTTCTGACGACCAAGAAGATGTTTGTGAAAGGTGTCATCCATGAGTTGCTTTGGTTCCTGCAGGGGAGCACCAACGTTGCGTACCTTCACGAGCACGACGTTCATATTTGGGATGAATGGGCTGACGGAAACGGAGATCTAGGGCCCGTGTACGGTTCGCAATGGCGTTCGTGGCCAACGCCGGATGGTCCCACCATAGATCAAATCGAGGGAGTGGTTTCGGATATTCGTCAAAATCCCGACTCAAGACGCCTAATCGTTTCGGCGTGGAACGTCGGGGAGGTGGACAAGATGGCTTTGCCACCGTGCCATGCGCTGTTTCAGTTCTATGTCGCAGATGGCAGGTTGTCGTGTCAGCTGTATCAGCGAAGTGCCGATATATTTCTTGGGGTTCCCTTCAATATCGCGTCGTACGCGCTATTGACCATGATGGTTGCACACGTGACGGGTCTTCAACCGGGTGATTTCGTTCACACGTTGGGTGACGCACATCTTTACCTTAATCATCTTGAACAAGCCGATCGTCAGTTATCTCGCGTCCCGCTGCCATTACCACGTATGAAAATTAACGCACAGGTAGAGGACATATTCGGGTTTACCTACGAAGACTTTGAATTACTGGACTACCGCTCGCATAAAGGGATCCGCGCCCCAATCGCGGTCTAACGAATCGGTGCGACTTTCTCTTATCTGGGCGATGTCCAACAATCGCGTTATTGGTCGATCCAATGCACTTCCGTGGCACCTATCAGATGACGTTGCTTTTTTTAAACGGACGACGTGGGGTAGTCCGATAGTGATGGGGCGTCGTACCTACGAGTCGGTGGGTCGACCACTTCCCGGACGCAGGAACATTGTGCTTTCGGCGACAGGGTATCTGAATAACGAAGTCACGGTGGTGCCGGATATTGATTCAGCGCTGACCGTTGCGGCGGAGCAGTGTGAAATTGATTCAGTGGAGGAGTGCTTTGTGGTCGGGGGAGCACAGGTTTATGCGGAGACGTTGGATCGTGCAGATCGTCTTTACTGCACGTTAGTCGATGCGGAAATTGATGGAGATACGTTTTTCCCTTCCTTCGATTGGGGTTGCTGGCGGACCACAGAGAAGGAAGATTTTGTCGCGAATGAACGCAACACGTACTCGTTCTCGATTCACATTATGAAACGGGTATGACGTTTCCGGAGCTATTCGAACCGCTAGTCCCTGAGTAGCTCGTTAATCGCGGTTTTTGAGCGTGTCTGCGCATCCACGGTCTTGATGATTACGGCACAGTAAAGGCTCGGCCTTGGGATTCCATCCTCGTGAGGTGGGGGCGGTAAAGACCCTGGCACCACAACGGAATAGGGTGGCACGCGACCCGTGTAAATTTCGCCGGTGTGTCGATCAACGATTTTGGTCGACGCACCAATGAATACCCCCATCGACAGGACTGCGCCTTCTTCGACAAGAACGCCCTCGACGACTTCGGATCGGGCCCCAATAAAACAACCGTCTTCGACGATCACGGGTGCTGCTTGAAGAGGTTCTAATACGCCTCCAATCCCTGCCCCGCCTGAAATATGACAGTTTTTGCCTATTTGGGCGCAGGATCCGACGGTTGCCCATGTATCGATCATGGTGCCCGTATCGACGTAGGCACCAACATTTACAAAACTAGGCATTAGGATAACGTTTGGAGCGATGTGCGCGGAATGACGCACATACGCTGTTGGAACGGCGCGAAACCCCGCTGCTTCGAACTGTTCTTCTTCCCATCCTGCAAATTTCGGCGCGACTTTGTCCCACCAGCTGGTGTTT
Organism: uncultured Gammaproteobacteria bacterium; assembly: GCA_913030615.1. Lineage (GTDB taxonomy): Bacteria > Pseudomonadota > Gammaproteobacteria > Pseudomonadales > Azotimanducaceae > UBA11889. The sequence continues at coordinate 3,549 of CAJWCW010000022.1, forward strand.
CCAGGCCCCCCCGCCATCTTCTGAAACGGGTTAAGTCGGAAACTTAGCAGGACCGCTTTTTTGAGCCACTCGTTAACCAACCAAGCACCGGCAATTTTTTCAGCCACCCGTAGCCTGCCGTCATCGAGGTTAGATAAAGCCTCTTCGACGGCTGTGCGTACTTCTCCCTGGGTACTAGCGTCTATGCTCTCTTGATGTTGCCATGCAGAGTCGATGACCGATTCGATGTTCATGTGTATTCCTCGGCACGGGAGACTTTTCGCGCCATCCCGCTTGAATTCGTCACTACTGGTATCGAGAAAGAGTGAATAGGGCGTGTGCCCCTTTTTGATATTTCGTCGTTTACAAGCCTAGGACTTAACGAGTTTGTCCTTGCTTTCTCGTGACCAGACCCAATAGGTTAGCAACCTTTGCTCTGGAAACCACTGCATTTCCAGGTCGTTGAATCAACTGACTAGGAGCTGTATCCGATGTTGACACCAAGAAACGACAATTAATCGAATGAGCGCTATAGCTATTTGTGTGAATCCGATGTCGGGGCGAGACGTGCGTCGACTCGCGGCTCGAGCAACCAACATGACTCATGAAAACAAGCGGGACATCGTTGCGCGCATAGCAGCGGGCGCCGATGCCGTCGGGGTGAATGAGATATATATTGTTGACGAACCGTTTCGTATTGCGTCCATGGCCCTGGATTGGATGCCTCTGAAAGCGAAGGTCGTCAGACTTGGAATTGAGTTGCGCCACGATGCTACTGACACTGAGCGCGCGGTGCAGGCTTTTGTCGGAGAGGGCGTAGAAGTCATTGTTTCACTTGGCGGCGACGGGACCAATCGAATTATCGCGCGGAGCGCTCCGCAACTGGAATTGATCCCGCTGTCTACTGGCACCAACAACGTTTTTCCATCAATGGTTGAACCAACCACCGCCGGGGTTGTTGCGGCATTAGCTGCGATGGGACGATTTTCAGACGACGCAACGCGGGGAATTCGAAATAGAGCTAAGGTTTTGCACACTGCTTTTTCGGATGGGATTAGCGACATTGCGCTGATTGATGCCGTACAGCTTCGCGACGACTATGTAGGCAATCTATTGCCTTATGACGAAACTAAATTAAAGAAAATTCTTTTAACGAGGGCGTTACCGGACACCGTAGGAATGTCACCTGTCGGGGGTCTCATATCTGTGGTTGAGGAGAAGGATGACTTTGGTCTATTGGTTGAAGTTAGCGAAAGGGAAGACTCGGAGATTGTTATTCGGGTGCCCTTATCGCCCGGATTCTTTAAAGACGTTGCAATTTCGGGTAGTCAAAGAGTCGATTTGGGGGAGAAGGTGACGTTTGAAGGTGAGGGAATCCTCGCCTTGGACGGTGATCGAGAGCATAAGCTAGGTAACAGACGATCCGTTGTAGCAACCATTCGTCGAGATGGCCCATGGGTTTATGACGTTGGTGCTGCCATGCGGCATGCCGTTGCAGAAGGTATGATGCTGCGCCCGTTGTAGTGAAACCCGGCGTTATAGGGAACGGCAGCCGTAACACGATTGTGATCATCAAACCGCGCATTCGAGGCTTTATTTGTACCACGGCGCATCCCGTCGGTTGCGCAACAAATGTGGGTACACAGATCGACTATGTCCGCGGTCTCGACTCGATAAGCGGACCTAGAAATGCGCTCGTAGTTGGCTGCTCTAGCGGCTACGGGCTTGCGTCACGAATCACGTCGGCTTTTGGATGTGGCTCGGCAACGCTGGGAGTCTCCTTTGAAAAAGCACCGTCGGAAAACAAGACCGGTAGCGCCGGTTGGTACAACAACGCGGCATTCGGACGGCGGGCAGAGCAGGCTGGACTATACGCGCGCACCATTGACGGAGACGCATTCTCGGACGAGATAAAAATGCAGACGATCGACGCCATAAGAGCTGATATGGGCACTATAGATTTGTTGGTTTATAGCCTGGCTTCGCCGGTACGCGCACATCCGCGAACTGGAGAGCTCTATCGCTCGTCGATCAAGCCGATCGGGAAAGTGTTTTCCTCCCAAACGCTTAACTTTGATCTTTTGTCAGGTAATGCGGAAGTAGTTGATGTAGAGCTCGATCCGGCCGATGTGGAGGAGGTGGAGGCTACGGTTTCGGTCATGGGGGGCGAGGACTGGGAATATTGGATCGATGCGCTTCTGGAAGCGAAAGTGCTGGGGCCTGGATTTGAGACCGTCGCCTATACATACATCGGCAATGAACTTACGTGGCCGATTTATTGGGACGGAACGCTGGGGCGCGCGAAGGAAGACCTTGATCGAGCAGCGGAAGAAATAACGACGAGGCTAGCGGGTATAAAGGGGCGTGCGGACATTGCAGTGTTAAAAGCGGTCGTAACCCAAGCAAGTACTGCGATACCCGTGGTCCCTTTGTATTTTTCTATCCTCTTTCAGGTGATGAAGGAACGCGACTGTCACGAGGACTGTGTGGCCCATATTCATCGTCTCTTCCGCGAGCAACTGTATTCAAATCAGCCTATGCGTACGGACGATATTGGCCGTATTCGGATGGACAATTATGAACTTGACGTCGATATCCAATCGGAAGTACAGCGCCGTTGGTCAGTTATAACGACCGACAATGTTGCGGACCTCGCTGACCTTCGTGGATTCAGAGATGATTTCTTTCGATTATTCGGCTTTGGCTTGGAAAATGTCGATTACGACGCAGACATTGAATTGATGATTGGGTACTAATGCCGATCTTTTTAGACGCATGCGCCGGCGCCAGCACGCCCAACACGCCTATTTGGCTAAATCGGCAGGCCGGCCGATATATGCCGGAATACCATATTTTGAAAGGCGATACCCCCAGCCTAGAGTTTTTTAAGAATCCTGAGCTTGCGGCGAAAGCGACCTTGGACGCGCAACGAATACTCGGTGTCGACGCAGCGATAATGTTCGCCGATTTGCTCCCGGTACTTGAGCCGATGGGTCTCAACCTCGAGTACAAACCGGGCGTGGGACCTGTGTTCGAAAATCCATTACGTGACAAAAAGGCGATAGAGGCGTTAACCGTCGTCCCAGCTGAGGAAGGTTGTGGTTACGTAGTGGAAACTCTCGGCCTCATACTTGACGACTTGCCAAAAGAAGTTGCCCTGATCGGTTTTGCGGGGGCACCGTTCACGCTTGCATGCTACGCAATCGAGGGTAAGAGCTCGCGAAATTATGTCCATGTGAAGCGGCTGATGTATGACCACGAAGTGTTATGGCAGTCTTTGATGGACAAACTTGTGGATACCGTCGCGGACTACGTGCAATTACAGATCGCGTCGGGGGCTCAAGCCATTCAGTTATTTGATAGTTGGGTTGGGTGTTTGTCGCTTGCCGACTATGAGCGGTATGTGGCTCCGGCTACCCGGCGGCTGATGGAGCGCATTCAAGGCAACTTGCCCATCATTTACTTTGGAACGGGTAACGCACACTTACTAGACGCTATGTATGCCACGGGCCCAGATTTAATGGCGCTCGACTGGCGGGTTCCTTTGGTCGCCACATGGGATCGTCTGGGTAGTCGTGCCATCCAAGGTAACTTGGATCCGATCGCGCTTTGCGGAGAGCCAGGTAGCATGACCAACCAGGCGCAAACTCTCATAGATGAGGTTGGGGGGCGTCCCGGGCATATATTTAATTTGGGTCATGGGATTATTCCGGAAACGCCCGTCGATAATGTCAAGAGGTTGGTCGATTTCGTGCGCGAACAGACTGCCCGATAGACTGCATGTCCGCGATATACAGAACTGCATTTTGGATGCCGTTAGGAATTTGTACCTACCTGGCTCTCATGCCGGGCTCCTACCCGGATGTCATCCAATTTCCCGATGTCGTATTGCATGTGTTTGCGTTCACTTATCTGACGGCCGCGCTCGTTCTCGCCCACTTTGATACAGATCGAAAACCACTAACGCTTACGTTTCGGATTCTGTGGATCCCGGCGACCTGGATGTTCTTTTATGCGGTGGCTTTAGAAGTAGCGCAAGCGTTCACTCCAGACCGTCGAGCGGAAATCCTTGATCTATTGTGGGACACGATTGGTATCGGGGTCGGGCAAGTCTTCTACTGGGGGTACATACGAATTCGCGCGGTCCAATTAAATAGAAATCGTTTAAATGATGGATAAGGTCGAAGCGAGTTGGCTTGAACAACGGTTTGCCGCGGGCAATCCCCCGGACCGTTGATTAGAGGTATTTGTCTGTCACCGCCCCTTCACTCGCCGAAGAAACGAGTCGAGCGTACTTGGCGAGCGTTCCGCGATCGGTGTAAGGCTCGGGTGCGCGCCAGATTCCGGCGCGGCGTGTGAATTCTGCGTCGGTAATGCTGACGTTAATCTCCCTCTTTTCAGCATCAATGGTAATTTCATCGCCATCTTCAACGAGGCCAATGGGACCACCTTCGAACGCCTCAGGAGTCACGTGTCCTACCACGAAACCCGAGGAGCCACCGGAAAATCGACCGTCGGTGATCAAGGCGACTTTCCCAGCGAGACCGCGGCCGTTAATCGCGCTAGTAGGACTCAACATTTCGCGCATCCCTGGACCACCCCGCGGGCCTTCGTAACGTAGTACCACGATGTCTCCGGGTTGTACTGTGCCATCCATGATGGCTTCCATAGCGGCTTCTTCACCCTGAAATGTTCTTGCTGTTCCGGTAAAACTAAGGCCTTCATTACCCGTGATTTTTGCCACTGCGCCCTCCGGAGCCACGTTTCCATAAAGCACGACAAGATGGCTATCCTTTTTGATCGGATTTGTCAGGGGTCGAATAATTTTTTGACCCGTTGGATACGGCTCAACTTCTTTTAGGTTTTCTTTAAGGGTGGTGCCAGTCACCGTCAGACAATCCCCATGCAATAGGCCTGCGTCTAGCAACATTTTCATCAGCGGTTGGACGCCGCCGATGTGAATGAGTTCTGACATTGCATATTGACCTGCAGGCCGCATGTCCGCTAACACAGGAACGTTTTTTCCAATCCGAGTGAAATCGTCGAGTTCCAACGGAATCTTCGCGGCGTGTGCAATCGCCAGTAAATGGAGGACCGCATTCGTGGATCCTTCCAGAGCGATCGCGACCACAATAGCGTTCTCAAATGCTTCTCGACTTAGGATGTCGGATGGTTTGATTCCTCGATCGATTAACAACGAAACCGCGCTACCGGCATCGAAGCTGTCCTGACGTTTCTGTTTGCTAACCGCTTCTTGGGCAGAAGAATTGGGCAGAGACAATCCGAGAGCCTCGATAGCCGATGCCATCGTGTTGGCTGTATACATGCCAGCGCATGAGCCGGGCCCTGGGATAGCAGTTTGTTCAACTTCTTTCAGTTCGATATCTGAAAGTGAGCCTTCGGCGTGCGCACCGACTGCCTCGAACACAGAAACGATGTCGCGACGATTCGTCCCCATCTGAATGGTGCCGCCGTACACAAAGACGCTAGGTCGATCCAGTCGAGCCATGGCGATGGCGCACGCCGGCATATTCTTGTCGCATCCGCCAATCGCAACGAACCCATCAAAACCTTGGGCGGCAACGACTGTTTCTATGGAATCGGCGATAACTTCGCGTGATACCAGCGAATAGCGCATTCCCGGGGTGCCCATGGAAATACCATCAGAAACTGTGATTGTGTTAAACAGCACGCTCTTGGCGCCTGCTTGATCGGCGCCTTGTGCCGCCATTTCCGCGAGTTCGTTGATGTGCATATTGCAGGGGGTTACGCGACTCCATGTCGAGGCAATACCGATCTGAGGTTTTTTGAAATCGGCCTCATTGAAACCGACGGGGTAAAGCATGGCGCGACTGGGCGCTTGTTCGACACCGTCGACAACGATGGAGGAGTAGGGTCTTTTGTTGCTCATGGTGAGGGTTGGTCTATACGTTCGGTTGAGGTTTGCGATGGTACTGGTATACGCCCGGGTTGGGGAAACTTGTCAGCGCCCCCAAAAAAGCGGTGCTTAGATTTTGCGAGAGTTGTTTATGGCCGGCTTTGTCCTTCGGCGATGAGGCAACAGGTCTTACTCAGGTGCAGTAATGTCGGATGACTTTTTCGAGTGTCTCGCGAGCGGGGGATAACTGATTTAAATCCAGGTACTCGTTCGGTTGATGTGCTTGGTCAATGGACCCGGGGCCAAAGACGACGGTCTCCATGCCAAGGCTTTTTAGGAAAGGCGCTTCGGTGCCAAAAGCTACTGTCCCCGGGGAGCGCCCGGTTAAGGAAGCCAAAGTTCTAGCCAGATCGCCATCGCCCGACGTCTGATATGCCGGCACTTCATTTAGGCGAGTGATCGAAAGTTTCGTTCCATAACTCGCTATTGTTTCAATAAGTCGATGTTGAATGGTGGTAGTCAGCTCTTCAATCTCCATTCCGGGCAATAGCCTCACGTCAATTTGCAGTTCTGCGGTTTCACAAATTCGATTGGGACTATCACCGGCATGCAAGCAACCCAAATTAAGCGTTGGGATGTTGATTTCAAAAGTTTGGTTAGCGTACGTACTGGCCAATTCCTGACGATAGATTAGTAGATCTGCGATTACGGCATGCATGGCGTCAAGCGCGTTGCAACCGAGGCTTGGATCGGACGCGTGCCCCCCTGCGCCCTCCAAAACAATCGAAAGTGCCAGAACGCCTTTATGGGCGATAATGGGTTGCAACCCCGTGGGTTCGCCGATGATGGCGAAGTCGGCTTTTGGTCGTCCGTCTCGCACCAATTGGCGGGCACCAGCCATTGAGGACTCTTCGTCAGAAGTCGCCAGAATCATCAATGGTTTGTTGAGCTTTTTGCTATCGAAAAGAGATGCTGCTTCCAACGCGATCGGGAAGAACCCTTTCATGTCGCAGCTACCTAGACCATGGACGACAGAGTCAATTTCGGTGAGCGTGTAGGGGTCCGTGTCCCAGTGGTTTTCGTCGCACGGTACCGTGTCCGTGTGACCTGATAAAACCAATCCACCCTCACCGGTACCAAGGGTGGCGATCAGGTTCGCTTTCCCACCCTTGTTAGGAAGAGGTAGAACGTCGACGGCAAACTTCAGACCCTCAAGCCAATTCGCAAGATGATTGATAACCGCGAGGTTACTTTGATCTCGTGAGGCGGCAATCGAGCTTGTGGATGGCTCGCCCACGAGGGTTCGCAACATGGCAAGGGTGTTGGGGAGTTTCATTTGACCGGTTGCGCCAAGCGACGACTGGCATTCTCCACAGTTTCTATTGGGGGGTCTAACGCTAATTTTTGCGCAAGCTAGCTGGACTTCGGCGGTATTTTTTACGAAAGCGTTACAAGGCTTCGGTGTCTGTAGGGTGCTATTGCGATAGTCTTGTCCGTTGGACGACGGAGCAATCATGGATACTGAAGCAAGCTTCGCGGATCGCGACGGTGCGATTTGGATGAATGGAGAAATGGTCGATTGGCGTGACGCCAAAGTGCACGTGCTTACCCATACATTGCATTATGGAGTTGGGGTGTTCGAAGGCGTCCGTGCCTATGACACATCGAATGGGCCATGCATCTTCAGACTGCACGATCACACTCGACGTCTTTTTGATTCTGCCCAGATCCTGCGGCTCGATATTCCTTTCAGTGAGTCGGAACTAAATGCGGCGCAAAGAGACGTTTTTGCGTTCAACAACTTAAATGAAGGGTACTTGCGTCCGGTCGCATACCTCGGATCTGAGGCGATGGGGTTGCGAGCAGACGGATTAACCGTGAACGTTGCAATTGCTTGTTGGCCGTGGCCGGACTACATGGACCCACAATCTCGGGAACTTGGCATTACCGTCCGGACGTCTTCTTACACAAGACATCACGTCAATATCACCATGTGCAAAGCGAAAGCGAATGGAAACTACATTAATTCCATCATGGCTCTTCGAGAGGCGATAGACAGCGGCTGTGATGAGGCACTTCTGCTCGACAACGAAGGCTATGTTGCAGAGGGGAGCGGAGAAAACTTTTTTCTCGTAAAAGAAGGAGTGATCCACACGCCCGAACTAACATCGTGCCTACCGGGTATTACGCGCGATACCGTGATGGTGTTCGCTCGAGAATTGAACATCCCGGTAATTGAACGAAGGATTACACGGGACGAAGTCTATATTGCGGACGAAGCGTTTTTCACTGGAACGGCTGCTGAGGTGTTACCGATTCGAGAACTTGATGGACGAGTGATTGGTGAAGGTAAACCCGGTGCCGTAACACTTGGACTGCAATCGCTTTATTTTGATCAGGTTCGTGGAAAACGCGATGCACATCCGGATTGGCACGTCTTAGTCACGGATTCTGTCTAAGAAAACGAACGCGAGCTAATACTTTCGGGTTCCGTCGGGCATGGTCTTGAACCGTCGATGTAGCCATAGGTATTGGGCGGGATGGCTAAGGATCTCGCGTTCAATAACTTGATTCATTAGGGTTGCGTCGGCAATCTCATCGCCGGTTGGGTAAGCCTCGATGCGGCGTAGACGCACCGACCACGAACAGTCTGATTCGTCCCTGAAATGGCTCATAAAAATAACGGGTGAACCAGAAATCTTGGCGAGACGACTGGTCACGTTGATCGTGGCTGCAGGAATCCCAAAAAATGGAGCGAATACGGAATGTTGACGTCCATTGTCTTGATCAGCGGCGTACCAAATCGTTCGTGATTGGCGCAATTGGCGGACTGTGCCGCGCATATCACTTCGTTCGATGACGTGACCGTATAGGGATCTCCTACGGCGTAAGCTGATGTAGTCAATCACCGAATTTCGGCTTGTCCGGTATATACAATCGAAGTCAAAATGAGCGGCCAGAAAAGCACCCCCGAGATCCAATACAGCGAAATGAGCGCCTACTAAAAGCACTCCTTTACCTTCGTTTACCGCCGTCTGCAGAACCTCCAATCCATGGAATTGCACGCGCGGAAGTAATGCATCGACGGGTCGCAGCCAAGTGTAAGCGGTCTCAATGACGGCGATCCCAGTGGATTCGAATACCTGCTTCGTGAGCCGTGCTCTCTCTTGGACGCTGAGATCTGGAAAACAAAGTTCAATATTTTGAGTGGCGATTCGTGTCCGCCTTCCACCAATACGTTGAAGAAGATTCCCGATCAATCGACCCAACCGAAATTGGGAACGTATGGGTAGACGGACGACAAGAAAGGCCACGGCGATTAGCAACCATGTCGGCCAATGAGCCGGTGACAGCAGTCGAAACGGCATAGCATCTATTCTAACAGTGTGATTCGCATGGCTTATAGCAGGCTCGAACGGAGCGGTGTGCCGGTGTATAACGGCGGCGAGCATGCCGTGATGGGCTTTCTTTGTCGGAATTGATGTACATGGTTTTGTCGCGTGTGGCGCTGCCGTTCGTTTGGTTGCGTCTCTGGATTCGCGGTCGACGTGAACCGGCGTACCGAGAGCGCCGAGGCGAACGGTTAGGATTTGCACCAGCGGCGGTACCTCGTCACGCGGTTTGGTTCCATACGGTATCCACGGGAGAAACGTTAGGCGCAGTGCCTCTTATTCGCGCTATTAAACGAGCCGTGCCGGATGTTCCGTTCTTGGTAACGACAACGACACCAAGCGGTTCGGCGGAAGTACGGAAACACTTGGGGATGGAGGTGGAACACTGTTATTGCCCGTACGACTTCCCGAAGGCTGTGCGACGCTTTATGGATAGCGTCGAACCCAGAGCCTTAGTACTCATGGAAACGGAGTTATGGCCGAACATCATTCGTGAGTGTCGACGGCGAAACGTTCCGGTCTATCTCGTTAATGCCCGACTTTCTGAACGTTCAGCGACAGGATATAAGCGGCTGACCGCTCTCATGGGCAGTGTTCTAACGAACATGACGCATATTTATTGCCAATACCAAGACACCGCGGAACGCTTTGCTGCACTCGGGGTTAAACGTGAGAACTTGAGCGTGACGGGAAGCGTGAAGTTCGACCTTCAAATTCCCCCCGACATCGACTCGCAACGTGCTGAGTTCAAGAATAACTGGCAATTTGGCAAGAGAATTTGGATCGCAGGTAGTACGCATCCAGGCGAAGAGGAAGTGGTCTTGCAAGCCCATAAACGATTGCTTCAGCAGCATCGTGACCTGTCGCTGATCATGGTGCCCCGTCATCCACCGAGGGCATCGGAGGTGGTGCGATTAGCGAAGACGTATGGATTCGACGTCGCCATGTTATCAAGCGATCCAACGCCCTCCGACGTCCTAGTGGGCGATAAAATGGGGACCTTAATTTATCTATATGCCGTTGCCGAAGTTGCCTTCGTCGGCGGTAGTCTTGATGAGACGGGGGGTCATAATCCGATTGAAGCGGCGATACACGGTGTGCCTATGATCATGGGCCCGAATCGGATCAATTTTGCCCAGGTCGTCCAACGTTTTGAAGCCGCCGGTTGTTTGCATTCGGCCGATAATGTGGACGAACTAACGAGTTGCGTTGACGCGCTACTGAAGGACGCGGGACAAAGAGGGGTCGAGGGGTACGCTGCGCGTCAGGTGGTATCGAATAATCGAGGTGCGATTGAGCGGGTTTCCACTGATCTAAGTCGTCGTCTTTTGGGCTAGAGTTGCAATCAATATAGGCAGACGGCTCAGCGCCCGGATAAGGTCGTCAGTTTCCGGACGGGATTGTTTGTGTCCGTGTAACTGCTGATTTCAAGGATGTCATCTTCCGAGAGGACGCCGGTCGTCTGTTTTAACCGCAACAGGTCGAGAATGTAGTTATATCTCGAATCCGCATAATCGTATTGCGATGAAAATAAATTCTGTTGGGCCTGTAGTAACTCGACAATGTTACGTGTTCCGACCTCATACCCGGTTCGGACTGCTTCGAGCGCTGACTCCCGTGATTTAATCGCCTTAAGCCGCGCTTCCACACGGGCCACATCCGTCATTACTGCGCGGAAGAAATTTCGAGTGTCCCTGGCTGTCGTCAGTTCTCGCTCTCGTAATCGTTCCTTAGACTCCTGCACGCGGTGTCGCTGTTCCGTGAACCGGGAATGCACGATGCCGCCTTGAAATATAGGCATGGAAGCAGACAGCGAATACGTGTTGCCCGAGGTTCGATTTCCATAGAAAGAAAGCCCACCCGAGAAGCTCTCGTTGTAACCTGCTCTAAAGCTCACCGTGGGTAGATGCCCGGAGAGGCGTGCGCGCAAGCTGCTCTCCGCCGATCGTACCGCATCGCGAGCGGACTGGAGTTGCGGGTTGCTCGTCAAGGCTACGTTGGTCCACTCGTTTTCGTTTCGCGGATCCGGATTGACAATGGGTAAGCGGGTGCTTAACCGATCGATCGCGTCGAAGCCTATTCCTGTAATGGTGGTCAAGCTCTCAAAATAGATACCTTGGTCGCCAGTAAATTGAATTCGATTGACGACGGCATTGTCGTAAGCCGCCGTCGCTTCGAGTACATCTGTGATTGCGACGAGGCCGACGTCAAAGCGTTGTTGGGTTTGCTCGAGTTGACGTTTTACCGCTTCTTCACTTGCCAAGGTTGAATCGAGGCGTGCTTGTGCGCGGAGGACATTGAGATACGCTTCGGCGACCCTCGTGTAGAGAGCCAACTGGGTTGTTTGGTAGTCGGAGTCGGCCTGTGATGAAACCGCTTTGGCCGACCGCCAGTTAAACCAGTTCGCCACATTGACAATCGGTTGTTGCAGGTCGACGGACCAGTTATGACCTTCGAAGTCTTCATCCTCGGGCTGGTACGTCTGCCCAAAGGTCGGACTCGCTGGGTTCATGTCGAGCCGGGATCCATAGGCGCGCGTTTGTTCAGATTTTGAACCCGAGGCCGACACAGTGGGTAATAGTGACGCCCTTGATTGCACCACGGCTTGTTTTCGCGCCAAGCGCCCAGCTTCCGCCGCCCCCAAAACCGGGTCGTTGTCCCTCGCGGATCGATACACGTCTTCCAGGCTGGCACCCAGTGTCAATGGGGCGAGCGTCAACAAGATGACGGCAATGAGAGTGAACTTCATGTGGCGGACTTCGCGGGGCAAGCGGGTGATATTACCAAATAAGTGGGCGGGTAGTCGTCTAGTTGACAATGGATGCCTGATCGAACGATGACCAAGGCTATGGATGTCGGTTGTGCCATTCATGGATAACTAATTTTCTCTCTAGAAATGTAACCTATGCGTTACATTTACTACAAGCGAATGGTAACGTCAAGGTTACATTTTATTCCGTCGAAGCTTTCTACTTTCTACCTCGCGAGGCTGCAGTTAGAATCCACGCTTCAAAGACAAAGTTATACAGGTCCGTGAGAAAACCCCGTCGTTACAAGATTGATCTCGTAGAACACATGGCCGAGTGTGATCAAAACTATGCGCGAGTGATCAAGTTATTTCCGGACCATGCCCAAGAAGATCATCGCGATTTGTTGCTTTGTTTTGGAGAGGAAGTCGTTAATGTTCACATGAGCGTGGTCGAACGAAGTCCATATACGTCGGTGATTTTGTTGAACCAAGAAGCGTCTTCTATGGCACCTTCAAACCGTATTCGAATTCGCGTGTATCACGACGCAAAGTCGGCAGAGGTGATAGAGATTCAGAACCAACGCCGGTTTGAAGCGATTTATGACTACCCCAATTCGAAGATGCGTCAACGGGACGAGAAAAAGCAAATTAATCGGTTCTTAGGTGAATTTCTCGGGTTTTGCTTGACGTTTGGAACCTCGAGCGAAATGCCCTATGAACGAGCTGTAACGATCCGATAAAGCGAGGCACCTTTAATAGCTTGACTGGGAATATCGATAAACGAAGAACCGATAGTGGGTGAACCGCTGAAAGTATTGCAGGTAACGGACACCCATTTGTTTCCTACCACGGACGGCACTCTTCTAGGTATTAATACGTACGACAGTCTGCGGGCAGTCTTCAGCCAAGCGTTTTCACAGAGATCCCCGGACGTGTTGATTGGTAGTGGTGACATCGCACAATTCGCGGAACCGGCAACCTATCGACTGTTCTTAAATCTTGTGCACGAATACTTTGATGGACCGATCTTGTGTGTTCCAGGCAATCACGACATCGGACATACGTTTAGGCGGGAATTGCCGACGGAATCGATAGTCCTGCATGGCTGGCACATAGCGGGAATCGACACTCACGTTGATGATGAAGTAGGCGGCCAAGTCGACGCAGCCCAGATCGGTTCATTGACCAACGAAATTGCCAAGGATTTCGGCCCGGTCCTGGTGGTCGGACACCACGCGCCCGTTGAAATTGGGACGTCTTGGCTCGACGTACACCGTATTAGTGGTGGCGACGATCTGGTTGAGACGCTGGTGAACAACAATCGAACCCGTGGTTATGTGTTCGGCCACATTCATCAAGCGTTTGACCGCACGATGGGCGAAACTCGGTTTTTGGCTACACCGTCCACCTGTTTTCAGTTTGGGTCCGATCCGAAACGATTCTCGGTCGAATCGACAAGTCCTGGCTATCGTTGGCTCAATCTCGATATGCACGGCTCTATCGAAACGTGGGTCGATCATGCACGTGACTTTGAAATGACCTTGGATCTGAAAGACACGAAACACTGATGGCAAAGGTCTATTCTGCTGAGTCCATCCAAGTTTTATCCGGGCTTGAACCGGTCCGCCGTCGACCGGGTATGTACACGGATACGTCACGACCCAACCACCTCGTACAAGAGGTGATCGACAACAGTGTCGACGAAGCCCTGGTCGGTCACGCCCGTGAGATTGAAGTGACAATATTTGCTGATGGTTCCATTGAGGTGATAGATGATGGTCGAGGCATGCCTGTCGACGTTCACCCAGAACATAATCTTTCGGGGGTCGAGCTCATTTTGACTAAGCTCCATGCCGGGGGGAAGTTTGATAATGAGCATTACAATTTTTCAGGTGGCCTACATGGGGTGGGCGTTTCTGTGGTCAACGCGTTATCTACGTGGCTGATTGTAGAAATCAAACGCGATGGAAAGCTGTACTCGCAGCGGTATGAAGGTGGCAAGCCAAAGGATATGTTGAAAGAGATCGATACGGTCGGCAAGCGCAATACGGGAACGCGGATTCACTTCCTCCCAGACGAAGCGTATTTCGATACGACACGTATAGCGGAAAATCCTTTACGACACCTGCTCAATGCGAAAGCCGTGTTGTGTCCAGGCCTCACGGTGAGTTTTTCAGTGGAGGAGAAGAAAGGGCAAGCTGATACCCAAACATGGTGTTACGAAGATGGACTGCGAACCTATTTGGGATCCGGACTCGAAGGTGAACGAATTCCGATAGAACCTTTTGTTCATGCTGCTGAAGGCAATCAGGAAGCAGCCGAATGGGCTCTCCAATGGGTCATCGATGGAGGCGAACTCATTACCGAAAGTTACGTGAATTTGATTCCGACACCGCTGGGTGGAACCCACGTCAATGGATTACGCAGTGGACTTGCCGAGGCACTCCGAGAATTTTGTGAATTTCGCGATTTATTGCCTCGAGGGATCAAACTGACGGGAGAAGATCTGTGGGATCAATGCACCTATGTGCTTTCCACGAAGTTGGCTGAACCTCAGTTTACGGGGCAGACGAAAGAGCGTTTGTCATCCCGCCAATCGGCTGTTTTTGTTAACGGTATTGCCAAAGACGCGTTCAGTCTCTGGTTGAACGAGCACCATGGAGATGGGGAGAAAATCGCCGAATTAGCGATCACCAACGCGCAGCAACGAATTCAAGCAAGCAAGAAGATCGCTCGTAAGAAGATTACCGCGGGTCCCGCGCTTCCGGGAAAACTTAAGGACTGTGCTTCACAAGATGCCGACCGCTCGGAGTTGTTTTTGGTCGAGGGAGATTCAGCGGGTGGTTCCGCGATTCAGGCCCGAGACCGCGAGTTCCAAGCGGTGATGCCTTTGAAGGGTAAGATTCTGAATACTTGGGAAGTCGACGTCTCTCAGGTGCTCGCATCGCAGGAGGTGCACGACATTTCGATCGCGCTGGGTGTGGAACCGGGCGATGACAATTTAGATGGTTTGCGTTACGGCAAGGTGTGTGTGCTGGCAGATGCAGATTCCGACGGCGCTCATATCGCGACGCTCTTGTGTGCGCTTTTTTTAAAGCACTTCAAGGCATTGGTCGTGGCGGGGCATATCCATATCGCCATGCCGCCGTTGTATCGCATTGATTTGGGAAAAGAAGTCTTCTATGCGCTCGACGAATCCGAAAAAGGAGGGATTCTTGACACGATCGCTGCAGAGAAAAAACGTGGTACCCCCGTGGTGCAACGATTCAAGGGACTTGCCGAGATGAACGCCATCCAATTACGCGAAACTACGATGGCCCCGGATACCCGGCGACTAGTGCAGCTCAATATTGACTCCGACAGCAAAACGCAGGAGACGATGGATATGATGCTTGCAAAAAAACGAGCACACGACCGTCGTACGTGGCTTGAGATGAAAGGGGACCAGGCGGCAATTGATTAGGCCAGATCCGAACGGAGGGAACCGATGACGTTGGATGCCAGTGGAGATGTCGAAGTTGTACCTCTGAGGTCTTATACGGAGAAGGCATACCTCGATTATTCGATGTATGTGATTAACGATCGAGCGTTGCCACACGTTGGAGATGGACTTAAACCCGTTCAACGGAGAATCATCTACGCAATGTCTCAAATGGGACTTAACCATCAAGCCAAGTTCGCGAAGTCCGTACGAACGGTGGGTGAGGTGACTGGCAAGTTCCATCCGCATGGAGACACCGCATGTTATGAAGCCATGGTGCTAATGGCTCAATCCTTTTCGTTTCGATATCCGCTTGTGGATCCCCAAGGTAATTTTGGGGCGCCGGATGATCCCAAGTCTTTTGGAGCGGCGCGGTATACGGAGGCTCGATTAGCAAATTACGCGGCGCTACTTCTGACCGAGGTGGCTCAGGGAACGGTCGATTTTTCTCCCAATTTCGATGGGACTCGGGACGAACCCGACATCCTTCCGGCGCGGTTACCCTTCATTTTGTTGAACGGGTGTACTGGAATCGCGGTCGGTATGGCCACAGACGTTCTACCTCACAACCTTAAAGAAGTGGTTGCGGCATGTCTTTTATTGTTGGACCGCCCGTCGGCGAGCCTCGGCGACGTTCTAGCTTGCATTAAGGGACCCGACTTCCCTTCTGACGCGCTAATTATCAGTGACCAACGGGAACTTGAAGATGCCTATGAAACAGGACGAGGATCGGTCAAGACGCGTGCTCAATACGTCCGTGAGCAAGGCGAGGTAGTAATTACAGCGCTACCGTACCAAGTCTCGCCAGCGAAAGTACTTGAGCAAATTGCCCAACAAATGCAGGCAAAAAAACTGCCCATGCTTGCGGATCTTCGCGATGAGTCTGATTACGAAAATCCGACCCGTTTGATCTTGGTGCCTCGCTCGAATCGGGTTGATATCGACCGTCTTATGAGCCACCTATTTGCAACTACTGACCTTGAGCGCAGTCACCGGATGAATTTCAACGTCATTGCCTTAGACAAACGACCTCGGGTTTTCGGCCTCAAAGAGTTGCTCAAAGAATGGCTTAAGTTCCGACAAGAAACGGTGCGGCGTCGCATCGAATACCGCCTCGAACGTATTGCTGAGCGCGTACACATTGTCGAGGGATTGCTCCGCGCTTACCTCAATTTGGACGAAGTTATACGGATCATTCGCGAAGAAGAGGATCCCCAAACTAAGCTGATCAAACAATTTGAATTATCGGTAGTCCAGGCAACTTCTATTCTTGACCTTCGGCTTAGGCAACTCGCCAAGCTTGAAGAAGAGAAACTCGAAACTGAACGTGGAGAGCTGACAGATGAATCGGCTGACCTCGAGAAAATACTTGGGTCCAAAGTTCGACTAAAAACGTTGATTAAAAACGAGCTAAAGGCCGTGGCTAAGGAACACGGCGATGCAAGACGTTCTGAACTCGCGACTGAAGAAGAAGCTGTCGCATACTCGGACGAAGACTTGATCAGTAATGATCCGGTGACGGTGATCATGTCTGATAAAGGTTGGATACGGTCCGCTAAAGGTCACGAGACGGATCCTGAAGAGCTTGCCTATCGCCCCGGAGATTCGTTTGCCGGTGCTGTACGTACCCGACTTAACGAAAACTGTGTCTTCTTCGATTCGACAGGCCGCGCGTACACGCTGCAATCGCGGACGCTGCCGTCTGCGCGTGGTCAGGGCGAGCCGCTTACCGGCAGATTGAATCCGCCGCCGGAAGCGAGGTTCGTCGGTTTGGCTGCGGGTGATGTGAGGGTGCTTTTGGGATCTGAGGCAGGCTATGGCTTCGTCGGCCCATTGAAAGAAATGGTCACCAAGAATCGATCGGGGAAAGCGGTTCTCAATGTGCCTGAAGGTAGCTTCGCGTTGCCACCATCGATTGTGGTTGAAGATACGTTGGTAGCTGTGATTACCAATACAGGTCGATTGCTGGTATTTGAATTAAGTCAGGTTCCAGAGCTCAATCGGGGAAAGGGAAGCAAGCTTATGAACATTCCGATCGCGAGTTTGAAGGCTCGAGAGGAGTACATCATCGGTCTTACCACTTTTGGTGAAGGGGATCGATTGATCTTGCGAGCGGGTCAACGTCACCTGGGCTTGCGGGTCCAAGACATGGAGAATTATTTGGGTGAACGCGCACGCCGTGGGCGTAAATTACCGCGGGGATTCCAAAAGATCGACCGAGTGGAGGTAGAACGTCAGTAGCCTCCAAACTATCTTAGAAGTGAAACTTATATGGCTTGGGCGATGATGAGCTCCGCTTGACGCTCAATCAGTGTTTGGTACGCGGGAGCGACCCCTTCAACTAGATGATATTGACGAGACGTCGAAATCAGAGAGATGGCCGCGGGATTATCTTTAATGTGCCCGATGATTCGTTCGGTACGTGTGATACTGGCCATCACGTCCTCACTAACAGCGAGGTGCCCGTCAGAAGCCAAGGCCGAAAGTAGTACCGCGTCACGGGCATTGTCGGTAGATAGCAGCTCGTCGAGCGTCGTGCAGACTGGTCCGACGTGCAACCCGAATCGAAAGCGGATTTTCGGACGCTCTTCGGCGTAGTGGTCGTGATTCATGGCTTCGAGCGCTCGGCTCAGTAGCAAAGCGGCGCAAACGACTTCGAAGCTCCGATCTTGTGCATCGGTTTGATCGAAGGCGAGGGCGACGCCAGTTCCTGTCAGTGGGGTCGCTCTGGCGGCGTAGAGGTTTGCAACCCGGTTGGAGCGGGCTGTGGCAACGGACATAGCCCTGATTCTCGCTTCGGCGGGGAGGCTGATTTGGTTAAACACGTTGACCACTAGTATGAAGGCACTTGCGTGGGAAGAACTTCCTTCTTTGATCGACGGGTCAGAGACTGACAGGTTGGCGCGGAACGCCAATCCGATTACGACCCCAATAACGGTGAGCAACCCAGTTGCGCACAACCACAAAGAACGCAGAACCTTGTCGGAAAGTGACGTCTGAAACGCATCAGGATTAATCAAAATTTGTACGTAACCGGCGATAGTGTCTTGTACCGTGATTTCTTGGCTATACGTAGGAAGAGTGGTATGCGGCGCGAAATTTCCCGCAACAGCGAGTAGTTGACCGTCGACGCTGTAAATACTTATGCCTGCGATTTCATTGAACATGGCCATGTCATTAGTAAGGGCGCTGAGTGCTAGATTGTCGTTGCTCAAAAGTGGTTTCACTGCCAGCTCCGAAAGTC
>CAJWCW010000023.1 GCA_913030615.1 uncultured Gammaproteobacteria bacterium
CCCATCGCATCAATCAATTCGCGATCATGGCTCGCTACGATCACGGTTGTTCCGACCTGATTAAACTGTTCGAACAAGGTCATGATGTCTCGCGATAAGTCCGGATCGAGATTGCCTGTTGGCTCGTCAGCGAGAAGTACTTTAGGCCTATTGACTACGGCCCTAGCAATACCCACTCGCTGTTGTTCGCCGGTCGAGAGAGCCCCCGTTCCAAGCTGTTCCTTTTTGAGCAAGCCTACGCGTGACAGCGCCGCTCGAACCCTCCTCGCGACATCCTGCTCACGCATACCCGCGACTTTGAGGGGCAGCGCCACATTTTCGTACACGCTCCTTTCCGCAAGCAGGTGATGGTCCTGAAATACTGCCCCAAGATTCTGACGGTATGCGGGGATTTTTCTAACAGGTAATTTGACGATATTGACATCGTTGACAAAAATCTGGCCACGCGTGGGACTTTCTGTCCGTAGAAGTAGACGAAGAAACGTACTTTTCCCAGCCCCCGAGTGGCCGGTCAAAAAAGTCATGCTCCCTTCGGGAAAGGCGACGGATACATCCTTTAGCGCTTCACCGCCTCCGTCAAATCGCTTCGTGACCCTCTGAAATTCGATCTTACTCACGGCGCGAGTAATGCTTCGACGAAAGCATCCGGATCGAACGGCTCTAAATCGTCTGCCGACTCACCAAGACCAACGAAGTAGACCGGCGTGCATTCTTGCGAGGCTTGCGCATGCGCCAGCGAAAACAGGACGCCACCTCTGGCCGAGCCATCCAACTTGGCCACGACCATGCCAGACACCCCGACTGCTTCGTCAAAATCATAGAGTTGAGAGATAGCATTTTGGCCAACATTTGCGTCAATCACCAATAGGCATTCGTGCGGTGCAGTTTCGTCCGTGCGGGCAATAACGCGTTTTATTTTTGATAACTCATCCATGAGCCCTTTCTTTGCTTGCAATCGGCCCGCCGTATCCGCCAATACAACATCAATGCCTTGACGTTTTGCCGTTTCGATCGCATCGTAAATCACGGCCGCGCTGTCGGCGCCTGACTGTTGGGACACGACCGGGACATCGTTTGAGGCACCCCACGCCTGGATCTGTTCGGTCGCAGCAGCTCGGAATGTATCCCCAGCTGCAAGCAAGGTCGAAAAGCCAGCGCCTTCCAGGTGTTTCGATAGCTTGCCAATCGTCGTCGTCTTTCCCACTCCATTTACCCCGATGAAAAGCACAACGAAAGGCCTCGCTGACCCAATTTGGAACGGTTTGCCCAGAGGACGCGCCATCTCAGTTAATTCGGCCTGTAACGCCTGGTGAAGCGACTTCCTATCCGAAAGCTCGTTGCGTGATAGGCGCCCCTTGAGTCCCGCAATAATCGCCTCAGCGGCGTCAATGCCGACGTCGGTAGTCAACAAGCTTGCTTCGAGGTCTAATAGAGTGTTCTCGTCAATTCTTTTTTCGCCCAGAACAAGATCCCCAATGCCATGGGAGACCTTTAATCGGGTTTTACCGAGGGATCGAATAAAACGTCCTCGTAATCCCTCGTTTTTTACGCCCTCTTCTCCCACTATCCCTTTGTGCCATCAAATAAACGTCAGACCGTCCGCATTATCGGTGGTAAGTGGAAGCGGCGAAAGCTCGTTGTCACGAACGCCGAGGGGTTACGCCCAACCCTTGATCGGGTAAGGGAATCGCTATTTAACTGGCTTAACCTCGAACTTTCGGGCGCGCGAGTTCTGGATTTATATGCCGGCACCGGCGCACTGGGATTTGAAGCTCTTTCCCGCGGTGCTGCTCGAGCAACGTTCGTCGATTCTGATACCCGGGTAGCCGCGGAACTCGAAAAGGCAGCGACAGAGCTCCAAGCACCAGCAACGATCGTGTGTAGCGACGCGACTCGCTGGCTTGAGCGTCAAACGCAAAGCTGGAATATCGTTTTCTTAGATCCTCCGTTCGAAAATCAACAGCATCAGAACATTCTGGATCTACTCGACCATCACCTCGAAACGGGCGCCTTCGTATACCTGGAAAGACCGCGCCAAGCCGAATTTGCGCATCCCAAGTATGAAGTGTGGAAAAAATCGTACGCAGGTGAAGTAAGTTTCGCGCTGCTGCGTCTTCGAATCTCCTGTTTGTGACCAATTGGGTGTTGGGCTAGTATCGCCGCGAATATTGGAGTCCAAGCGTGTCGTCAGTAGTTTACCCAGGAAGCTTCAACCCTATCACCCACGGCCATACCAACATTGTCGAGCGGGCGCTAAACCTTTTTGACCACGTCGTGGTCGCGATAGGAACGTCTGTCGATAAAGATCCGACCACATACCTTGCCGATCGAATGGAACTCTGTCGGAAAGCACTTGCCCACCTTGACGATCAAATATCCGTTGAAGGTTTTAACGGTTTACTGGTCGACTATGTGCGTTCGAAAAACACTCGTTTCGTATTGAGAGGACTCCGCACATTGACTGATTACGACTACGAATTCCAGATGCTATCCATGAATCAATCTTTGGATCAGGACATCGAGTACGTTCTTCTACCCACCGCTCATAAGTGGTCTTTTCTGTCCTCGTCCCGAGTTCGCGAGATTGCGGCTTTAGGTGGTGATATATCCAACTTCGTTCACCCCGCCATCGTGGACCATTACAGAGAGCAGAGTACACCTTAAGAAAAGCTGATACCGCCCTAACCAGGCACATCACAAACAATATTTGTCAGCCGTGCTCTGTTGTCCGCCGCGCTCAATGCTGGCAACCCGGACAGTACACAGTCGCTCGCTGCCCCAACCGAATCCCTTTCAGTATCGTCTCGCACCGAAGACATCTTTTACCCTCACGCCCGTATACGAATAATTCCTGTCGAAAATACCCGGGCTTCCCATCGCTCCCAACGTAATCCCTCAATGTCGTGCCGCCCATCGCGATTGCTTCCTCTAACGTGCTTCGGATAGCTCGTTCAAGTTCTACATAACGATCCTTTGAAATGCGACCAGCCGCGTTTCGCGGACGAATACCGGCCCGGTAAAGCGACTCATTCGCGTATATGTTTCCCACCCCAACCACGACCTGGGCGTTCATGATGAACGTTTTTATGGCCTGACGACGGTGCCGAGAAACGTGGTGCAAGTATTCACCACTAAAATCGGCGCTCAAGGGCTCGGGGCCTAGATTCTTCAACAACCAATGCGCTTCCACCGGGTCGGATGAGAAGTGAATACTTCCGAATCGTCGGGGATCGCTGAGGCGCAATACTTGATCGTCTTCGAAATGAAAATCCACGTGATCATGCTTGCCCGCTGGCATATTTGCTGAAACAACACGCAACCGTCCTGACATGCCTAAATGGATGAGCACCGTCACGCGCGGGAATCGAAAGAGTAGGTACTTTGCCCTTCGGTCAACCGCGCTAAGTCGCAGTCCGGACAGCCCATCCGGAACGACTACGGGCCACCGAAGCCTCGATTCCCGAACTACAACCTCGACCAGGCGTCGACCCTCTAAAACCCGGGCAACGCCCCGTCGCGTCGTTTCAACTTCAGGAAGCTCTGGCAGTTACTTGATCTTCTCTTCTCGATAGATCACGTGTTTACGCACTACCGGATCGTATTTTCTGAGTTCGAGCTTGTCAGGGCTGAGGCGTTTATTTTTCGTCGTCGTGTAGTAGTGTCCGGTATCCGCGCTGCTTACCAACTTAATTTTATCTCGCATCAGACTTTCTCCCCACGCTTACGTATATCAGCAAGGACTTCTTCAATGCCTTTTTTATCGATGATGCGCATCCCGGCCGTCGAAACACGCAGCCGCACAAACCGCTTTTCACTTTCTACCCAGAATCGATGATTCTGAATGTTCGGGAGAAATCGCCGCCGCGTCTTATTGTTTGCATGGGAAACGTGATTGCCACTCATGGGCCGTTTGCCGGTAACTTGACACACTTGGGACATGGGAGGCGCCGAAAAAAGGTGCGCCTTTATACCAAAGCGCTCGCCCCAAACCAAGTCGAAAGCCCCGACTCACGCGGTCCTTTCCCCATAAGGGCGTTAACCAAATGACACCTATTCAACAACCGATCAACGCTACAAAAAACCCTTCGATCCCGAGCGTCCCCGCGCAAAAAGGGGGTCAACGCCTGGTATACGACGTGCTATTCTCGCGCCCCCCTGATTTTCACAGCTATGAATAATGCAAGGGAAACGCATCGTACTCGGCATCGGAGGCGGTATTGCGGCTTACAAGACACCCGCACTTGTGCGCCAGATCGTCGCTGCCGGGATGGACGTCATACCGGTAATGACCGAATCGGCGAATCACTTCGTCACGGCCACGGTGCTGACCACGCTCTCGGGGCACCGCGTTCGCGACAATTTATGGGATTTAGAAGCCGAGCGCTCGATGGGACACATCGAACTTGCCCGCTGGGCGGATACATTACTTATAGCGCCCGCGACCGCAAACTTACTCGCACGTATGGCGACCGGCCTGAGTAATGATCTACTCACGACGCTTTACTTGGCGACGACGGCTCCGACCATCGTTGCACCAGCTATGAACCTGGAAATGTGGAATCACTCTGCAACGAAAAGAAATATCGGAGTGCTCGAATCTGACGGCGTTAGCGTCATCGGGCCCGACTGCGGCGAGCAAGCCTGCGGCGAAACTGGACCAGGAAGAATGCTCGAGACAGAAGATATTGTCTCGCATTTGCTTATGACGACCGACCCTATCGACAAGCCAATGACCGAGCTCAGGGTGCTTGTTACTGCAGGGCCCACAAGGGAATCGATCGACCCTGTCCGCTACATAACGAACGCAAGCTCTGGAAAGCAGGGTTACGCGATCGCGGAGGCCGCCCGGGATGCCGGTGCCATCGTCACCTTAGTAAGTGGCCCCGTTGGGCTACCTCCGCCCAAGGGCGTCCGGCAAATAAACATCATTTCTGCTGCAGAGATGAAGTCCGCAGTATTAGATATGGCGAACGATATCGACATCATCTTTGGTGTGGCCGCAGTTGCCGACTATCGACCTTCCCATTCGGAACCTCACAAAATACGAAAAATGCAACAAAATGGCTCGTCGATGTCCATCGAGCTCGTCGAAAACGATGACATTCTCGCAAGCGTTGCCGCGTTGTCGGATCCTCCTTACTTAGTCGGATTCGCAGCAGAAACGCAAAGCTTCAAAAAAAATGCAGTTCAAAAACGTGAGAGAAAATGCCTTGATGCAATCGTCGTGAACGATGTATCCGACCACTCCATCGGATTCGATAGTGACGAAAACGAAGTCACCCTTTTGCACGCGCATGGCGAGACCACTTTTGACAAGTCACCTAAAGCCGAGATCGCAAGTAAGTTGGTCGCCGCAATCTCGGAGCTATATACAAGCCATAGGATTTAGCGTTGAAACTCTCGAACCGAGCCGTATGCGTCCGCCTTTTTGGCTAGCGGCTCCGATTCACAGCAACTTCCACGCACATCACCTCACTCACGCACGGACACTGAGCAAACCATGGCAAACCCAGCCGCACAATCTGATATCCAACTCGATCCGGATATATTTCGTGCTTACGACATCCGTGGGATAGTCGAAACTAACCTGACACCAGCGGCCGTATATTGGATAGGTAGGGCGTTTGCTGCCGAGGCATTATCCCAAGAACAACATGCTGCAGCGATTGGGGGAGACGGTCGGAATTCGACCCCTTTGTTATGCCAATCCTTAGCCAAAGGACTCAACGACGGCGGTGTCAACGTCATTGACGTGGGGACGGTGCCGACCCCATTGCTTTATTACGCGACGCACCGCATTGATGAACGCGAATTGCCAGGAACACAGTCTTCGATCGGAACAGGGATCATGGTCACCGGTTCGCATAATCCGCCGGAGTACAACGGTCTAAAGATGATGATTGGAGGCACAACCCTAGCCGAAGAAGCAATCCAGCGATTGCGCGAAAGAGTTGCTAGCAAAAATCTCTCCGTCGGTGTGGCGACCTACCGGAAAACGAAAATCATTAACGACTACGTTTCCGCGATTCGTGACGACATTCGATTGTCCCGACCTCTTAAAGTAGTCGTAGATTGCGGTAACGGTGTTGCGGGTCTGGTCGCGCCAGATCTATTTACAATGCTCGGATGCAACGTCGTTCCACTCTACTCAGATGTGGATGGGAACTTTCCAAACCACCATCCCGATCCTGCCGATCCTGTGAATCTACAGGACCTCATATCCGCGGTTAATGAGCATCGCGCAGATTTAGGCATCGCGTTCGATGGAGACGGAGATCGTCTAGGCATTGTTAGTAATTGCGGCACAATCATTTGGCCCGATCGAATGCTAATGCTACTCGCCCGCGATATTCTTGGCCGTAACCGCGGTGCCGAAATCATTTTCGACGTCAAATGCAGTAGTCGCCTAGCTTCTCTCATTACTGATCTCGGCGGAAAGGCTTTAATGTGGAAGACGGGACATTCCCACATCAAAGCCAAGCTTAAAGAAACCGGGGCTCTTTTGGGTGGAGAGTTCAGCGGACACATTTGCTTCGTCGAACGTTGGTTTGGTTTTGACGACGCGCTGTACAGCGCAGCGCGCCTCCTCGAATTGTTGAGCGCAGAAACGCGAACCGTTGAGGACATTTTTCTGGATTTCCCGCCCGTCATTTCCACGCCTGAGATTAAGATCCCAACCACGGAAAGAAAAAAATTCGACGTCATTGACGCGCTCTCCCAATGTCATTACTTCGACGAAGGAGAAATCGCAACTATCGACGGTATCCGCGTGGATTACGAAGATGGCTGGGGATTGATTCGAGCGTCTAACACGAGTCCCGTGCTTAGTCTGCGTTTTGAAGCGGAAAGTACGGAAGCATTACGGCGTATCAAAAACACGTTTCGTACCGCGATTACCCATATAGATCCCGAACTGGTGATTCCATGAATGAGCATGAAGAGACTGCGCGGATTCTCGTCGAGGCGCTTCCTTATATCCAACGATTCCACGGTTCGACCATTGTCATCAAATACGGTGGGAATGCCATGGCGCACGATGATCTAAAACGAGCCTTCGCTCGAGACGTTATTTTGATGAAAGTAGTTGGTATGAATCCGATCGTTGTCCACGGTGGCGGACCACAAATCGAAGAGCTGCTTGGCCGACTCAATATTACCACCCGGTTCGTTGGGGGCATGCGAGTAACCAACAAAGAAACGATGGACGTTGTGCAAATGGTCCTCGGGGGGTTGGTCAATAAAGAAATCGTGTCTCTGATAAACGACAACGGCGGAATGGCGGTTGGAGTCACTGGTAAAGACGGTAATCTGATCCGCGCCCGACGAATGGAATTAACCGACACGAATGAAGGCTCCGGCGTTTCGGAAATTGTCGATATTGGACAAGTTGGTGAAGTGGAGTCGATCAATCACGCGGTACTTGAGTCTCTAATGGATAGAGATTTCATCCCAGTGGTCGCGCCTATCGGAGTCGGACAAAACGGGGAAAGTCTTAACATCAATGCAGACTTGGTCGCGAGCGGCATTGCACAACATATCGGCGCCGAAAAACTCGTGCTCATTACAAATACCCCCGGCATTCTCGACGTAAACGACGACACGATCGCGTCCCTCAGCCGGGAAAAGGCCGCGGCATTGATTTCCCAAGGTGTCATCGAGGGCGGCATGTTGCCAAAAGCGCGTTGTGCACTAGAGGCGGTGGAGGGAGGTGTCCAAAGCGCGCATATTATCGATGGTCGGGTACCGCATGCTCTTCTCTTAGAGGTCCTAACCGATAGTGGCATAGGTACTCTAATCGGTGAACGTTCTACATAAGTCCGCCAGCAGTATTCCAGAATAGCGGGTCATCGAATACAGCGCTTACGCGATTGGTAGAACTGGCTTCTGGGTCGCGTTTCACGAATATCACCTTATGACATTGGGCAGACGCACCAGGCACGGCGTTTCCTCCATTATTCCAGAAATTCTCCGCTTAACGCCTACTCCAAAACTTGACAGTGTGCTTGTTGGTACCTCGTCAGCTCCGCCAAAGTATGGCCGTATTCGGGGTCGCTCTTGATACATCGAACAACGTCATTCAGCCCCGCAATACTCTCGACGGGAACCGAAAGCTCCCTCGAAATGCTTTCCAGAGCCGTCAGAGACCCTTCTTCAACGTACTCCTGTCGGTCGAGCGCGACGAGGACCCCAACAAGGTCACCGCCCGCCTCCCGCACCAAACGAGCCGCCTCCACCACGGCTGTTCCAGCTGTTAACACATCGTCGACGATAACAACTCTGCGTTCCGCCAAAGGCGTACCAACCAAGACACCTCCCTCCCCATGTCCTTTGGGTTCTTTCCGATTGTATGCAACACCCACAGGCTGACCAGTTTCAGCCATCGCTATGGAAGTCGAGACCGCAATCGGTATGCCTTTGTACGCCGGGCCAAAAATGACGTTAAAGTCATACTCCAGAAACCGCAATCGTTCGGCGTAAGCGCTTCCCAAACGCCGAAGTCCATCACCGTGGTCGATGGCTCCAAGGTTGAAGAAATACGGGCTTTGACGGCCGGATTTGAGCGTAAACGGACCAAACTTAAGCACCCTTTGCGAAATCATATCGAGAACGAAATGGTTCGCTCCCTCTTCCGTCAAGATGCCAGCCCCAGCGCGCGTCGTTGTTCTCTAAATAGTGTAGCTATGCCAGTTTTCGCTAATCCAAGCATCGCTTCGAGCGTTTCGTCGTCAAACGGGGCTGCTTCCGCCGTGCCTTGAATCTCGATAAAGCCACCACCTTCAACCATGACGACGTTCATGTCCGTGTCTGCGTTTGAGTCCTCCGGATAGTCCAAATCCAACACTGGAACGCCATGAAACACCCCCACCGATATCGATCCGACCAGCCCGATAAATGCTTCCGGAGCGACTTGGAGTATCGCATCGACAAGCGCGACAGAACCCCCCGTTATAGAAGCCGTGCGCGTTCCTCCGTCAGCCTGTATCACGTCACAGTCGACTCTGATGGTACGCTCCCCCAACTTATTCAAATCGACCACGGCCCTTAAAGACCTGCCGATGAGTCGCTGTATTTCGACCGTACGACCGCTCTGTTTACCACGTGCGGCCTCTCTATCCGCTCTGCTATGTGTCGCCCCCGGCAACATGCCGTATTCGGCAGTAACCCACCCACGACCTTGCCCTCGCATGAATCCCGGAACGTTGTCCTCGACACTAGCGGTGCAAATTACTTTTGTATCACCAAATTCGATTAGTACCGATGCGGCTGCGTGCTTAGTGAAATCACGCGTAATTGTAATTGCGCGAAGCTCATCTGGCGCTCGGCCACTCGGCCTATCCATACTGCCCTCAATTCGTCAGGACGTTGAAATTCAGCGCATCATATCAAGTTACAATGGTGCGATGACGTCGCGCTCCTCAGATTTCGCTACGCTAAAGCAGCCCAAACCCATCTTTAATCGCCGGATTGCATGAGTTCAAAATCACAACGTTCGGGACGACTTTTTGTCATTTCCGCGCCATCTGGCGCCGGTAAAACAAGTCTAGTGAACGCGCTTCTCGAAACCGATCGTAAGCTTGTCTCCTCGGTTTCTCATACGACCCGACCCAAACGTCAAGGCGAAAAAGAGGGGAAACATTATTACTTTACCGCTCGAGCTGATTTCCTCGCCCTGAAATCCAAGTCAGCGTTTCTCGAACACGCCAGCGTTTTCGGTCACCTCTACGGGACCTCTGTCGAGAGCGTTGATACCCACCTAACCAACGGGTTAGACGTCATACTCGAAATCGACTGGCAAGGGGCTAGAAAGGTCCGCGAAAAGGAACCCGCTACAACCAGCATTTTTGTTCTTCCACCCTCTCGAATCGCTCTTGTTGAACGATTGCGGTGTCGCGGCGAAGACAGCCCCGAGGAAATCCAACGGCGTACTAATCTGGCAGTTGAGGAAATATCCCATTTCGACGAATTCGATCACGTTCTTGTCAATGACAATTTTGACGAGGCGCTCTTGGGACTCACGAATATCATCAGTTCCGTGAGAAACGGCACAATTTTCCCAAAATCAAACGTATCGGATCTCACTGCCAGACTCTTGTCGGACAAATCCCGATTCGAGTAAGATCGCGCATCCGCTTAACGCCGAGCTCTTTATGGCCCGAGTAACCGTTGAAGATTGTCTCGAACACGTAGAAAACCGCTTCGCATTGGTCATGGTTGCGACACGTCGCGCCCGAGGGATAGTTCAATTTCGAGCAGATCCCCTCGTGGACGATGAAGGCGACAAGCCCACCGTCATTGCCCTCCGAGAAATTGCTGCGGGCCTGATTACTGACGAAGTGCTTGACGCCGCTGAAGTGAGGCCGGACGATTCTGAAATGGATGCGGCTTTCGGCTTTGGAGATGATCGAGAAAACAACTTCTGAGTCCTACTTTCAGGCCCAACTTGCCGCGCGAGCATTGAGCGATGAAATCGCTGCCCCTACCAACGCCAAGACTCTCACCAAGGCCTTATCGTATCTGAATAGACGCGAGCTCAGGCGTGTTCGGCGCGCCTATCAATTTGCAGAAGAAGCACACGACGGTCAGCGTCGACTTTCGGGCCACCCATACGTTACTCACCCCTTGGCTGTTGCGGGCGTCCTCGCCGACATGCACATGGACCATCAGTCCATTATGGCCGCGTTACTGCACGACGTCCTTGAAGATTCAGGTATAGATAAAGAGGTTCTGGTCGAATCGTTCGGGGAAGAAGTTGCGGACATTGTGGATGGTGTATCCAAACTTGCGACCATCTATAAGACGTCGGCCGAAGAACATGCAGAAAATTTTCAAAAGATGGCAATGGCGACGACACAGGACCTGAGAGTCATTCTCGTTAAATTAGCAGACAGGCTACACAACATGCGTACCATCGGCGCGCTTGACCGAGACAAGCGACGACGGATCGCCCGCGAGACTCTCGACTTCTACGCGCCCATAGCGAACCGGCTAGGCATGAACGCTATCAAGATTGAACTAGAAGAACTTGGCTTCGAAACCGTCTACCCGCTGCGTGCCGGGTTGATCGGCCGTGCCGTATCGGCTGCACGCGGTAATCGAAAGGCCTTAATGGAAGAAATACGGAAGTCGATCCTGGCGGTCCTTAAACGTGAAGGAATCGATGCAACCGTGGTCGGTCGAGAAAAACACCTTTATTCAATTTATACAAAGATGAAGACTCAGAGAAAGTCGTTCGGCGACATCATGGATGTCTTTGGTTTTCGAGTCGTCGTCGATCAAGTCGATGCCTGCTACCGCGCCTTGGGCTCTGTTCACAACCTCTACAAACCGAGAACTGACAGGTTCAAGGACTATATAGCCATTCCCAAAGCGAACGGATACCAGTCGCTACACACGACGCTGTTCGGCATGCATGGCGTCCCGATCGAGGTTCAGATACGCACTCGTCAAATGGACACAATCGCGGATAACGGCATCGCTGGACACTGGTTGTATAAATCCCAAACCGCGTCGTTCAAACATAGCGATGCCCGCACACGCGAATGGGTTAACAGCATCCTCGATTTACAACAAAAGGCTGGCAATTCCCAAGAATTTATTGAACACCTGAAACTCGATCTATTTCCCGATGAACTTTATGTCTTTACGCCCCGGGGCGATATTCTCGAATTACCGAGAGCTAGCTGCCCGATCGATTTTGCATACAACATTCATACCGATATCGGTAATCACACGGTCGCCTGTCGAGTCGACAAGGTCTTGGCGCCGTTATCGAAACAATTAGAGTCAGGCCAGACCGTCGAAGTAATCACGGCCGCTGACGCCCGCCCCAGTCCCGAGTGGCTCACTTTCGCTGTATCCGGTCGCGCACGGTCCGGGATCCGCATGGCGTTGAAAGTACAACAACGCGCAGAGTCAATTCGTCTCGGCCGGCGCCTTCTCGATAGGACGCTCGCTAATGCGAACACCTCCATTAACGATTTGGACTTTAGGCGACTGCGAAAAGTCTTCCAGGAATTTAACGTGCGAAAGTTGGACGACTTACTAGCCGACATCGGAATCGGTAATCTCATGGCGTACGTTGTTGCCCAACGGTTGCTAGCGATAGAAAACCCCGCGTATCAGGCGGTTGATATACACGAAGGCGGTCCAGTTGCCATTAGGGACGGCGAGGGTCTTGTAATCAATTACGGTCGGTGCTGCGGGCCGGTACCGGGTGATCCTGTCGTTGGTCACATGACGCCAGGAAAAGGATTTGTCGTACACCTGGAAGCCTGTAATAACGTTACCGAAGTACGTCGTCGTGCGCCGCAGGACATAATTCCTGCACGCTGGAGCGAGACTCAGCGCGAGTTTGAAACGACCCTCCGCCTCACCGTTAAACGCCGAAAAGGAGTCCTCGCGGAACTTGCTACTTCTGTCAACACGGTGGACGCCGGAATTAACCATATTCGAGTTGACGAGCGATCGTCGGATCTTTCAACGGTGGCCGTTGAGATTTCAGTTCGCGATCGCGATCACCTGAAACGCGCGATGCAACGTCTTCGTAACATAACGCCCGTGCAAAGTGTGGAACGAGCCGTTAGCTAGTGACACGTACCGCTATATCCACGGACGCTGCCCCCGACGCAATTGGCGCTTATTCGCAAGCCATCAAGACAGGTGAAATCGTTTATCTTTCAGGTCAGATTGGTCTTGATCCCGTGACCATGGAGCTCATCGCAGATACTTTCGAAAAGGAGATTCAGCAAGTATTCCGCAATCTTGAGTCAGTGTGCCGCGCGAGTGGCGGCTCGCTGAGCTCTGTTGTCAAAATCAGCGTTTTTCTAACGGATCTAGGCCTTTTTGGCGAAGTGAACGACGTCTTCACAAATCAATTTACACCGCCATTCCCCGCCCGCTCGGTGGTTGGAGTCAACGAACTACCTCGTGGAGCGCGCGTAGAAATCGAGGCTGTACTCTCGATTCCAAAGGAATCCAGCTGAACGACGAATCCATCACTGAACTCAAAGGCATTGGCCCTTCCGCCGCCGGTAAGTTGTTGCGCCTGGGGATTCGTAGCCAAATCGATTTGCTTTTACATCTTCCAATCCGTTACCAAGACCGCACCCAAATCACCCCCCTGAATCAGCTAAATGCGGGAGACGAATGTTACGTCTCCGGCGAAATAGTGAAAGTTAACGTAGGTTATGGCCGCCGCCGAAGTCTGATTATCACGCTTGAAGACGGGAACGCATTCCTCAGCATGCGCCTGTTTCACTTTAGTCCGCATCAACGCGAGGCGCTCCGTCCAGGAGCGTGGCTACGTTTATTTGGTGAGGCCCGTCTTAGCCGCTCCGGGCTTGAAATGGTCCATCCCGAATATCGGGTTTTCAATTCAGAACCCGGCCCTATAACGCCAGAATTAAAGCCCGTCTACCGCGTCACCGTCGGTATAACAAGCGCTAGGGTTGCGGGATGGATTGAGCAGATTCTTGAGCACCCTCCCGAACTTCATCCTTTCGAGACGATGGGCTTTACTCTCGAAGATGCGTTGCGCGTAATCCATCTTCCACCGATCGATCAGCCCGAATTAGTTGAATCGGCCCGGAGGCGACTAGCTTTCGACGAGTTGCTCGCCTACTACCTTGTGATGAAACGACGCCAGCAAGCCGTTTCGAACGCCCCCGCACGTGCTCTTCCCCCTGTCCACCAACTGGGTAAAGAGTTATTGCGCGAACTCGGATTCCAGCTAACAGGCGCTCAGCGAAAAACCACCATCGATGTCCTCAACGATCTTGCCAAAACTCACCCGATGATGCGTCTAATTCAAGGAGATGTCGGTTCGGGGAAAACCATCATCGCCGCATTTGCGGCAATACGGGCAGCCGAAAACGGCGCGCAAACCGCCATAATGGCGCCTACTGAAATTCTTGCAGAGCAACACTACGAAACGTTTTCGAGCTGGCTCTCGCCTCTCGGCATCGGGGTCGGTCTCCTAACGGGTCGACTGCCTGCATCGGAACGACGGTCCAGATTGAACGCGATAGCCAATGGTGATGATTTAGTGATCATTGGTACGCACGCCATTTTTCAAACCGACGTTGTTTTTCACGACCTCGGTTTAACCATCGTCGACGAACAACATCGGTTCGGCGTTCACCAACGGATGTCGCTTCGTGACAAAGGACGCCTGCCCCACCAATTAGTCATGACCGCAACTCCGATCCCTAGGACATTGTCGATGACCTTGTATGCCGACATGGATCTATCGGTGATTGATGAAATGCCGCCCGGACGTGTGCCCATCGTGACGTCAATACACACCAACGAAAGGCGCGATGAAATCGTTGAAGGCGTCGGCCGCGAAGTGGCTGCAGGGCGTCAAGCTTTTTGGGTCTGTGCCGCCATCGAGGAATCCGCGGATAGTGAGATCAAAGCTGCAGAGACCGTTCATTCAGAACTTGAGGACAAGCTGCCGCAAGCGATGGTCGGGCTGATCCACGGGCGTATGAAGGCGATCGACAAGTCGGCAACGATGTCCCGATTCAAATCCGGGGAAATAGGATTGCTGGTCGCAACCACGGTCGTAGAGGTTGGTGTTGACGTGCCCAACGCAACCCACATGGTAATTGACGACCCCGATCGTTTGGGCCTGGCTCAACTCCATCAATTAAGGGGTCGGATCGGCCGTGGACACCTCCCGAGTCACTGCACTTTGCTCTACGAAGGTCCGCTGACGGAACTGGCAAAAGCACGTTTGAACGTGATGCGTGAGACTAACGACGGATTTCTGATCGCAGAAAAAGATCTCGAACTTCGAGGGCCGGGTGACATTATGGGGACCCGCCAAACGGGTGAGCGACAATTTCGTGTTTCGGACCTTAGTCGCGACTTGTCACTATTCAAGGAGGTCGTTCAAACTGGCGATACGATGCGCAAAGCCGATGCGGGGACTGCCGACGCAATAATCAAAACCTGGACGCCGGTCGAGACCGAGTACGCGGCGGTCTAGCGTCATTTCGCGGTTAAGGACTGGCTCGACCCCGCGTCTGGGTCTTCTAACACTGAACGATCAAGCTTCTTTTCCGAATGCGCGACCGTTGTCGCCACCATCGCGTCACCCGCAACATTAACCGCCGTACGCGTCATATCGAGCAGCCGGTCCACGCCAATAATCAACGCGATACCCTCCACCGGCAACCCAACCTGGGTGAGAACCATCGTCAACATAATCAACCCAACGCCGGGCACCGCCGCGGTCCCAACCGACGCCATCGTGGCAGTAAGTATGACCATCAAATAGTCCGTAAAGACAAGATCAACGTGAAAGTATTGCGCGATGAAGACCGTGGCCACGCCTTGCATAATCGCCGTGCCGTCCATATTGATGGTCGCTCCCAAAGGAACCGAAAAGGAGGCGATGCTGTTATCCACGCCTAATTTCTTTTCCACCGTGCGCAAGGTCACCGGCAATGTCGCTCCACTCGACGAAGTACTAAACGCAAAAAGCATTGGTTCTCGCATTTTCTTGTAGAACTTTATGGGATTCGTTTTCGCAAGCCACAACAACAAAGCTGGATATACAACTGACGCGTGAATGATCAGCGCTAAAACTACCGTCGCGAAGTACTTCCCAAGCTCGATAATGTCTCGCCAACCAACTTCGGAGAAGAGCTTGGCCATCAAGAAAAAAACCCCGAAAGGCGCGAGGCTAATGAGCATTACGATGAGTCGCATGAGGACCCCATTGAGGTCCTCAAAAAGCGATCGAATTCTTTGGCCTGCATCCCCCGAGCGACCAAGGGCTGTACCCAGGAGCAATGCAAAAACAATGATCTGTAGCATATTGCCATCGGCCATGGCTTGAACGGGATTGGTTGGAAAAATGTTTAGAAAAGTTTCTTTCAGCCCGGGGCTCGGCCGCGGCGTATATTCAACCGCTTGGCTAGCGGACCCTCCCTCTCCGGGGCTAATGAAGAGCGCCAACCCAAGTGCCAAAGAGATCGCGACCGCGGTCGTGAAAAGATAAAGGCCGATCGACTTTCCACCCAGCCGTCCCATGCTGGCTCCATCGGCCAGGCTTGACGAGCCGCACACCAAAGACACAAGTACCAGGGGTACCACCATTAACCGAAGCGACGCGATAAAAACCTTGCCGCCCGCATCAAATACGTCCTGTATAAGTACGGTCTGAATCCAATGGTCCTCGGACGTAAATCCTTGAACAGCGAGTCCGACGAGTACACCCGCTGCCATGCCAATCAGTATTCGGACGGTAAGATTCATGGATAATCTATCCTATCTCAATCATCTCGAAGTCTTCTTTTGCAACCCCACACTCCGGACAGACAAAATCTTCCGGGACGTCCTCCCACTTGGTGCCAGGTGCGAGGCCTTCATCCTCACAACCCTCGGCCTCATCGTAAATCCAACCACACACGATGCATTGCCATTTCCGCATGAATCACTTACCTGGGGTTCTCGAAGCGCGCTGTAAACTACCCTGTGCAAGCCATATAAATCAATCTACCAAGGCCCGCCCCACGACGCATGATACGTCCACAAAAATTTAACGCCGTCATCCAACTGATGCGTCTTGATCGACCCGTCGGCACACTTTTGTTGTTGTGGCCCACGCTCACGGCGCTCTGGCTTGCTGCTGAGGCCGCCCCTGGTTTCTGGATCCTTTGCACATTTATCGTTGGAACGTTCGTGATGCGCGCCGCAGGTTGTGCCGCCAACGACATCGTCGATCGACATATCGACCCCTTTGTCGAGCGAACCAAGTCACGTCCCCTCGCCGACGGCCGATTAAGCCTCGTCGAGGCAATCATTGTGTTCGCCGCTCTGTCCACTCTCGGACTCGCGCTGATGTTCACCCTAAACGTGATTACCCGCTGGTTGGCTGTTGCGGGGTTTTGTATCGCGATCATTTATCCATTCATGAAACGTGTCACGTTTTTCCCCCAAGTCATCCTCGGAATCGCTTTTAGTTGGGGCATACCCATGGCCTCAACGGCTGTACGAGAAGGCCTTAGTATGCCCATTTGTCTATTTTTCTTGACCAGCGTCATTTGGATTATCGCTTACGATACTGAGTACGCCATGGTCGACCGAAGGGATGATCGGACCATTGGCGTGAAGTCTACGGCCCTTCTGCTCGGTGAATGGGATCGCTTGGCCATCGGGTTAATGCAATCCATCTCAGTGATACTTTTGTTCCTACTCGGCGAATATTGCGGTTTTCAAATACCCTACACTTTGGCGATCGCCACCGTCGCAGGGTTGTTTATCTACCAGCAAATCTTGATCCGATCTCGGGATGAAACGAGTTGCCTTAAGGCCTTCGGTAATAACACGTGGGTCGGGTTCACGATCTTTATCGGAGTCGTTGCGGAACACCTAATCGGAACACTCGCCACGTGAAACTCGAAACTCTAATCGAGATCACTGGACGTGTCGTTTCGTGGCTTATCCTGGCAATGGTTGTTACTACTTGTACAGTAGTCCTATTACGTTACGTCTTCGATACAGGCGCTATCGCCCTTCAAGAATCCGTAACCTACATGCACTCCCTGGTTTTCATGCTCGGTCTTTCCTACGTACTGAAACATGACGGTCATGTGCGCGTCGACCTCCTCTATGCCCGACTTTCGGCCCGGGCCAGGGTGAAAATAAATCTACTTGGTCATTCGATCTTTCTTTTGCCCGTCTGCTTGGTCATTACGGTCGAGAGCTTCGATTACGTCGTACGCGCTTGGAGCATTCTCGAAGGCTCTCCGGAAGTGGGTGGCATCCCGGGTGTTTATTTACTTAAAACGTTAATTCCTCTCTCCGCGCTCCTGCTATTAGTGCAAGCAATTGCCGAGGCCCTCAGGGCATACCGATTATTGCGTCATGATTGAATACATCCCACTGCTGATGTTTACAGCCGTTTTCTTAGCGTTGCTCGCCGGTTACTCAGTGGCCCCAACCCTTGGAGGCGTCGCGCTTCTATTCGCTTTTGTCGGCGGGTCCGCGGGCATATTTGACCTCAATTCCCTCGGATTCTTGCCTAGTCGACTCTACGGAATCATGACAAACCAGACTCTAATCGCGGTTCCGCTATTCGTCATGATGGGCATAACACTCGAACGTACGCGTATTGCTGAAACGCTACTTGAAAGCATGGCAAGGCTTATGGGCCGAATGCCTGGAGGGTTGGGTATCGCTGTCATTATCGTGGGTATGCTGATGGCGGCCAGTACCGGCATCGTTGGTGCAACGGTCGTCACGATGGGGTTACTCGCACTACCTTCCCTCTTGAAACACGGTTACGAGCCGAGCTTCGCCAGCGGGACGATTGCGGCCACCGGGACGTTGGGACAAATCATTCCGCCTTCGATCGCTTTAGTTTTGCTCGGCGATGTACTTTCAAACGCCTACCAGCAAGCACAAATGAGTCAAGGCTTGTTTGCTCCGAAAACGGTGTCTGTCGGTGATCTGTTTGCGGGCGCACTCATTCCCGGTCTTATCTTGGTGCTACTGTATGCAACTTATCTTCTTTCCCGAGCCCTGTACCAACCTAAATCGGCACCCGCCACTAGTGAAGAACCGGGCTCCGGTCCGCTAGTCGTCGCGCTCAGCAAGGGTTTAGCACCTCCGCTGTTCCTAATCACGGCGGTCCTCGGTTCCATCCTGCTCGGGTACGCGACACCAACAGAGGCCGCAGCTGTAGGGGCGATGGGAGCTCTGGTACTCGCCATCTTGTACCGCGCCCTTAATCGAAAAATTCTTCAAGAAATTATGCGGGCAACCCTTATGACCACCTCGATGGTATTTTTCATTCTTATCGGCGCGTCCATATTCTCTCTCGTGTTCCGTGGCTACGGCGGCGACGATCTCGTCGCCACCCTATTCACCGACATGCCCGGTGGCCAATGGACAGCGATTGGTATCGTCATGTTGGTCATTTTCCTGCTCGGTTTTATTCTCGACTTTATCGAAATTACCTACGTCGTCGTGCCCATCGTCGGACCAGTCTTGTTAAGCATGGGGGTCGACCCCGTCTGGCTTGGCGTCATGATTGCAGTGAATCTCCAAACCTCTTTCCTAACGCCGCCTTTTGGGTTTGCTCTCTTCTACCTCCGAGGCGTCGCGCCGGAGACAATCACAACGTCAAACATCTACCGAGGCGTCGTGCCGTTCATCGGACTGCAGCTGCTTCTTTTGTCGTTGCTGGTTGCAATGCCTAAATTAGCGACGTGGTTGCCGAATCAACTCTAACGGGAACATTCACTCGACGTCCCGCGCGTTAATGTATGCCTGCTCGGAAATCGCATGGTATTCGCGTACGTTGTCGGCGAAATCCCTATAGGATTCCAGAATTCGATTCGCCAACGGATCATCGCCCGCCGTTTCAGCAATAAGTTCTCGAGAGATTTCTGCGAATTCCTTGATCACATCATCCGGAAGCTGGCGTAATTCCACGCCATGCTCCTCTACCAACACCTTGAGAGCTGCATTGTTGTGAGCCGTGAATTCGTCGAGTACATCCTGGTTTATTGCACGAGTTGCGACTTCTAATATGGCTTGTAGATCCTTCGGTAATTCACGCCATGCGTCCGCATTAACGATCGCTTCTAGCGTCGTGCCGGGCTCGTGCCAACCCGGGTAGTAATAGTACTTCCCAACTTCGTGCAGCCCAAAGGCAAGGTCGTTATAGGGTCCTACCCATTCTGTCGCGTCGATTACCCCCGTTTGCATGGATGTGTACATCTCACTTCCCGGCATAGCGACAGCGATCCCCCCAGCCCGCTGGAATACGGCCCCTCCTAGCCCAGGGATTCGCATTTTTAACCCTCGAATATCATCGAGCGACCGAATTTCGCGATTGAACCAGCCGGCCATTTGCACGCCCGAGTTCCCTGCAGCCAAGGGTACCAACCCAAATGGCTCGTAAAGTTCCCGCCAAAGCGCGATACCACCACCATGGTGTAACCAACCATTCATCTCTTGAGCGGTCATACCAAAAGGCACGGTTGCAAACACTGCGGCTATCGGGATCTTGCCGCGCCAATAATATGCGGCTCCATGTCCCATCTCAGCAGTACCCGCAGAAACCGCATCAAATACCTCCATGGCTGGTACAAGTTCACCGCCTCCATAGACCTTTATCCGCAGTCGGCCTGCCGACATCTCGTCAACCAGTTTGGCAAGCTTTTCGGGTGCTGTTCCAAGCGCCGGAAAATTTTTTGGCCAGGTTGTGATCAGCTTCCATTGGAAAGTTGCTTGAGGTGCTTCCGATCCATCGGCCGTCACATCCTCATAAGGCGGTCCTTTGCCGCAACTTACAATAAGCGCTAGTGTCAAAAAGACGACTTTTTTCATGTTCAATCCAACGGTTCTAAATTTGCATAGCCAGGCATAAGCCACTTCGACCCCACCTGGGCGAAATTCACCTGCACGCGAGCCCGCCCCCCTTGACCCTCGTATCGCAATACCACGCCCTCGCCAAATTTCTTATGCGCGACGCGCCGACCAATTTGCAATTCTCCTTCAACGTTTGAAACATTGGCACCTGAGCCTACTTTTCCCGCACCAAATGCTCTGCTGATGGCGCCGCCCAGTCGGACTTCCTCGACATACTCGCTTGGTATCTCGATAAGAAAACGTGAGGGTCCATTGTAGGAGTCCGTACCGTATAGACGACGCGTTTCTGCGTAGGTCAAATAGAGCTGTCGCATCGCACGGGTCACCCCCACGTATGCAAGACGGCGCTCCTCTTCCATACGCCCCGGTTCCTCAAGGGATCTACGATGTGGGAATAGGCCTTCTTCCATCCCAGATAAAAAAACCAGCGGAAATTCCAACCCCTTCGCCGAATGCAACGTCATCAATTGCACCGAAGGACCAACTTCTGCCTGGTGCTCGCCACCTTCGAGCGCAGCTTGGTCAAGAAATTCATTTAGTTCCGTGACCGGCTCGTTGTCACCACCGTCTTCTGCCAGCGGAAAGACCATGTCATCCCTAAACTGGCGACAGGCCACGAAGAGTTCTTCCAAGTTTTCCTTGCGGGCAAGCCCGCGTTCGCCGCGTTCTTTTAGGTGGTATTCGATTAAGCCCGAGACCTCCACGCACCGCTCAGCGATGACGTGAAGCGGAGCATCTTTCAACTCAGCAGCGAGCTCATCAATAAGGCTCAAGAATTTCGAAAGGAGCGTCGCCGGTCGACTTTTAAGCAGTTTTTCGTTTATCCCTTCTTTTGTGGCTTGCCATAGAGATATGCCACGCTCTCTCGCAATTCCGCGGAGACCATCCAACGTTTTGTCCCCGATACCGCGTGGTGGTGTATTGATCACCCGTTCGAACGC
>CAJWCW010000024.1 GCA_913030615.1 uncultured Gammaproteobacteria bacterium
CGGTGGCTACCCAGAACTACGTGCGTCGCCCCATTCTCCTCGGTAAAATCTGACAACGCCCACATGACCTCGATCTGTAAATCGAGGCCGGCTTGCTGGAAGTCATGCAACCACATCCCATTTGCCCGGTGGAGTCGAAGACTGTGCGGTATTTCTTTTGTTCCACCGCCCGGGCCAACGTCGATGATTTGGGTCAAATGCAACTGCCAAGGGTAACGAAAATCTTTTCGGCCCTTTCCCTCTTTCCCTCCAATCTTGACGGCATCACCGTTTAGCTGCTGCTCCCCGAGAATCGATTCGACAAGGCGCAGTATCCCGGGGTGCGAAATCATTTGATGGCTCGCTAAGGAACGAGCGGCCAACGCCCCGACCCGGCGTGTTCCACCTAATCCGTGGAGACCGTGTGGTGTCGCATCGATGTACGGGCGCATTTCCCTAAGAAGCTGCTCGCAAGTGGACTCTGGTACGGCGTCCTCGATAACGACAAACCCATGACGATCTATCGCGCTCAGTACGTTGGCATCGAATTCATTTTCCTGTGCCGGCCCTTCCGTTAGCGCTTCCGCGTAATTGAAGCGCCTGAGCTCGTGACTGCCGAACGCGTTCGAGACTTCCATTGGGCTCTCTCCCCAAAACGACGAAAAATTTCAGCAGACATCACGTTAGCACGTTGCCAACTCGAAAAAGGGCCATCGCATCAACCAAAAACCCTCGCCCTGACTCGACAAAAGCCGCATCTTTTTACCTCATTTATTCACTTCTCTCGAACCTGTATCTTTCCGGCCCAAGTGTCGCTGCTCAAGCTCCAATAAATACCGTTTCGTTTCGATACCGCCTCCAAATCCCGTCAACCCCCCGTCACTGCCAATGACTCGGTGGCAAGGAATGACGATCGGCAATGGGTTTCGTCCGTTGGCATTACCCACGGCACGAACCGCATTAGGTCGACCTACAGTGGCCGCAATATCGCGATACGAGCACGTTTCCCCATAAGGAATGCGGCGTAGAGCTTCGAGCACCTCCACCTGGAAAGTCGTCCCATCCAGCGCAAGATCTAGTTCAAACTCCCGCCGATCACCGGAAAAATACTCGTTCAATTGTCGCGCCGTTTTCTTGAACGGTTGGTCGTGTCGTTCCCAGCCGGTTTCTGCACGCCGTGCCTTTTTACCGTCTGCAAATCCAATGACCTGTAACGACTCCGCCGAACCCGCTAACAACAATTGCCCAACAGGGCTCGAGGTGTAGGTGTAATACACCGAATTAATGCTCGTTCGGTTCTGCGTTTTGTTGGTTGGCCCTTTTCACCGATTTTCCCATCCAGGCTTCGACTCCTATATTTCGGCGAGACACTATAATGGAACGATTACTTGGGGATTAAACCCATGAACTGGCGGAGAAATCATGGCTGAAGCCAATAACGAAGAAAGCGAGCTAATTATCGAGCAAATCGAGATCGGATCGATGGCCAATTTCACCTACATCGTTGGTTCTCGATCAACCCGCGAAGTCGCCATCGTCGATCCCGCTTGGGATATCGAAGGCCTCATCAAACATCTTGAAGAACGGGACTACACGCTCACCGCCGCGCTTGCCACTCACTACCACCCCGACCACGTGGGCGGAGGGATGGGCGGACATAGCATCGTCGGTGTGGCCGAGCTGATGGAACACAAACCCGTCAAAGTTTATGCCCACAAACACGAAGCCGACGGCATGAAAAAAGTCACCGCATTGTCCGATTCCGATCTCGTCAAGGTGGACTCGGGCGATACCCTCGACGTCGGCAATGTTCAAATTGAATTCTTACACACACCGGGCCACACGCCTGGCTCCCAGTGTTTTCGAGTTCGTAACACGCTTGTCTCCGGCGACACATTATTTATCGATGGATGTGGCCGAGTCGATCTACCTGGTTCCAATTCTGAGGATATGTATCACAGCCTGCAGAAACTAAAATCGTTGCCGGACGACACCTTGTTGCTGCCGGGACACAATTACAGCCAGGTACCCAACGCCACCATGGGAGAAACCAAGGCCCGCAACAGTTACCTGAGCGTGCAAAACCTTGAGACGTGGACACAGGTCATGGGTTAAAGCGTTAACCCACGCTTGGTTCGCGCGTA
Source organism: uncultured Gammaproteobacteria bacterium (assembly GCA_913030615.1). Classification (GTDB taxonomy): domain Bacteria; phylum Pseudomonadota; class Gammaproteobacteria; order Pseudomonadales; family Azotimanducaceae; genus UBA11889. Next base: position 2,124 of record CAJWCW010000024.1, read on the forward strand.
CCCAGAGGCTCCCACTGGTTTACGATAGCTAAATCACGATCATAGGAAGGACATATGGATACTGGAGATTTTCAGGGTTTCGGGGTGTCTCTTAAGGATCCGGGGATTGCCTGGATTCAATTCAATACCCCTGAACGGCTCAACGGCATGACGGCTTCCATCAAGCGAGATTTGGTGGAAGTGATTACCCAGGCCCAAATGGACAACGCCGTGCGGGTCGTCGTGTTCACCGGCAGCGGACGGGCTTTTTGTGCAGGCGACGATTTGAAAGGGTATCAAAATGCCAAAGTCGCCGGCGAGCCTCTCACCCGGCCAATCGGACACGGGCACGACAATCATCTCGGGACGTACAATGGCCTGCGTACCATTTCGCAGCGCGTGAATACCGCTATTCGCGAGCTCGATAAATTAACCATCGCGTCCATCAACGGTGTCGCCATTCAAACCGGATTCTCGCTGGCGTTGGCATGCGATTTTCGTATCGCGACACGGGGTGTGCGGATGGGCAGCGCGACGCTTCGCTTCGGACTGCTGCCGGATGAGGGCGGTCAGTACTTGCTGGTCCAACACATGGGTGTGGCTCGGACGATGGAGTTCATCATGCGGAAAAAGATCGTCGAGGCCGAAGAAGCCCTTGAGCTCGGACTCGTGCACGAAGTCGTTGAGGCAAGCGAACTCGAACACAAGACCATCGAACTGGCAACCGAACTTGCCAACGGGCCCCAGGTATCGATGCGGTTGCTCAAGCGATCGATCTACAACGCAGCCGAGATGTCCTGGGAACAGTCCCTTGACGAAATTGCGGCAAAGACCGCGATTTCGGATCACCATCCGGACTCTCGAGAAGGAGTCACCGCCTTCCATGAGAAACGCTCCGCAACCTTTAACGCTTGGCTGGATGGGTCGTGAGCGTCAATTACGAGTCCGCTAACGGAATCGCAACCGTTACGATCGATCGGGCCGATCGCATGAACGCGTTGGATTCTGCGGTCGTCGACGGATTGGAAGCATCTTGGCAACGGTTCGCCGATTCGGACGACCGCGTCGCCATTCTGCATGCAGCGGGTGATCGCGCCTTTTCCGTCGGCGCGGATATCAAAGATCCACCTGGCGAGCTGTGGCGTGGCGTCCCGAGCATTGGCGTCGCCCTAGATAAACCCGTGATCGCTGCCGTGCACGGGTGGTGCATCGGTGGTGCATACGTCATCGTCCAGATGTGCGATCTGGTTGTCGCGTCGGAAACAACCGTCTTTAAGTACCCCGAAGCGCAAGTCGGTTTTACTGGCGGATTAATCGCAAGTGCCGTCGCTCGTATACCGCACAAATTCGCAATGGAATTCATGTTGCTCGGGCAAGACGTGACGGCAGAGCGCGCACAAGAAATGGGCATGGTCAACCGTGTCGTCCCGCCGGGAAGTGAACTCGAGGTAGCGAACGAGCTCGCCACTATTCTGGTCGACTCAGCACCACTGGTTGTCGAAACGTTAAAGAACTTTTCGTTAGAAACCCTTAACAAGAGTCCAGCAGAAGCAGGAGCTTTGGCACGTAAGTTGTTACTTTCCGTCCGCGACTCCGAGGACGGAGCGGAAGGACGGGTCGCCTTTCGAGAAAAAAGACGCCCGGTCTTCAAGGGTCAATAACGGCATCGCTTAAACGAACCCGAATTCGTCTTCTGTAAGACTTCATGCCGCAACAGTCGTTGATCACGCGACCGTCTGGGTGTTCACTAAGGCGTCTTTCTGGGAAAACTCGAGGGAATTGGATGCCTGCTCTAGAAGGAATGCGCATTCTCGACATGACGCAGTACGAGGCCGGAACGTCGTGCACCCAAGCGCTGGCGTGGCTCGGTGCCGAGGTCGTCAAGATTGAACCGCCAGGCGACGGTGATCCGGGCCGGGCGGTCGGCTTAAGCCCGAACCGAGACTATTCCGCGTATTTCTGTAATTGGAATGCCAACAAACGGAGCATGGCGCTCAATCTCGCTTCAACGGAAGGCCACGATCTACTCCTTCAATTAGTCCCGCGCTTCGACGTGTTCGTCGAAAACTATGGGCCCGGGGTCGCAGAACGTCTCAAGGTCGATTACGAAACGCTCAAAGCGGTACATCCAGCGCTTATTTACGCTCGACTCAAGGGATTCGGAACGTCAGGACCCTATTCGCACTATAAGAGCTACGACATGATCGCGCAGGCGGCGGCCGGTGCGTTCTCGGTCACCGGTGAAGCGAACGGCGCGCCGCTAGTACCTGGCCCGACGACGGGCGATTCTGGGACCGGGGTCCAGCTCGGCATGGCTATTCTGGCCGCTTATATACAAAAACTCCGCTCGGGGAATGGACAAGAAATAGAAATCTCGATGCAGGAGGCAATGACCTACTACATGCGTACGCGCATCGCGACCGGGTCCAAGTGGGGGTCCCAAGCGACGCGCCGAAATGGCAACGTTCAGGGACTACCGCCAGTCAACAACTACCCATGCAAGCCTTTTGGTCCAAACGACTGGGTCTACATCATGCCGATTACCGCCGGGCAATGGGATGAACTTTGCGTTGCTATCGACCGTTCAGACCTTATCGTCGACGAACGCTTCGCGGGCTTGGAAGAGCGGCGCGAAAATGCTGATGCATTGCACGACATCTTCACTGCGTGGACGAGCAAACGCACCAAACACGATGTGATGCAGATTCTCGGCGATGCCGGCGTACCTTGCTCAGCATGCTTGGATACAGAAGAATTGCATAGCGATCCTCATCTCGTTGAACGCGGATTCATTCACCAAATCGATCACCCGGGTCACGGGGAAGTGCCGTTGCTCGGTTTTGCACCACGACTCTCTGAATCGGACGTGGAGATCGAACGCGCGCCATTGCTAGGCGAGCACACCGACGACGTCCTCGCCGAAGAGCTCGGTCTCGAGACAAAGGAAATTACTGCACTACGCCAATCCGGCATCGTCGCCTAAAAGAGGAGAAACGCCCCATGCCGGGAGCTTTGTCTTCCTTCCGGATCTGCGACTTCACCGGCCAGCTAGCGGGTGCGGGCGCGACCAAATGGTTGGCGTCATTCGGCGCCGAGATCATCCGCATCGAAGACCCCGTGCGCGAAGGCCGTTGGGATATTCTCCGTGGCACCCCACCGTTTATCGACGATCGACGAGGCATCGACCTTGGTGGCGCATTCAATAATCACAACACCGACAAGCTCGGTATTACGCTTAATCTTCGCGACGAAAAAGCAAAGGAAATTCTAGCTGAGCTCGTTCGTGTATCGGATGTCGTGAGCGAAAACTTTGCCAAGGGCGTACTCGAAAAGTGGGGGTTTGGTTACAACCAACTCAAAGCCATCAAGCCGGACATCGTCTACGTGTCCAACTGTGGCTTCGGACACGTCGGACCCTATAGTGACTTTCGAACCTGGGGCCCCATTGTGCAGGCCGTCTCGGGACTTACTTTCAGCTCTGGACTCCCCGGTTTAGAACCCGCCGGCTGGGGCTATTCGTTTATGGATCACACCGGCGCCTACTACATGGCCATGGCTATCATGTTGGCCTTATTGCACCGTCAAAAGACGGGCGAGGGCCAATGGGTCGATCTGGCTTGTACAGAATCGGCGTTAACTCTCCACGGGCCCGCGCTGCTGGATTGGACCATCAATGCCAATCCAATGCGGCGAGAAGGTTCGCCACACTCCAATCGTAACCAGTGGCCGCCCATGGCACCCCACGGTATTTACCCCACCCTCGGCAACGACGAATGGGTGGCGATCGCGTGCCGTAACAAAACCGATTGGGATGCGCTCTGTTCCGTTATTCAACGTCCCTGGTTAACAGACAAAGTGTTCGCCACGCTCGAGGATCGGCTCAACCATCAAGACGCGCTTGATCAACACCTGAGCGACTGGACCAAAGACCAAACAAAATATGAGATCGAAACCGCGCTCCAAAACGTCCGAGTTCCAGTAGCCGCCGTCCTTACACCCGAAGAACGCATCGATCGCGACCCGGCAACCGGATCGTTTGGGCTCTGGCCGACCGTTCAGCATCGCGAAATGGGTGAGGTCCGAGTCGACGGACAACCCGTGCATTTCTCGAAAACCGACTGGGAGATGACTCATGGCGCGCCGTGTCTCTCCGAGCACACCATGGACGTACTGACCCGCGTTCTCGGGTATAGCGAGGACGACGTCATTCAACTCGCCTCCGAGGGGGTCATATGACAGCCCTTAGCGGTTTGCGGGTCGTCGAACTGGCTAATGAACGTATCGCATTCGCTGGGAAATTGATGGCCGACATGGGCGCTGACCTGATTTTGGCTGAACCACCCGGCGGGGATCCAAGTCGAGACTACCCTCCGTTTCTCGACAACAAACCCGGTCCGGACCGCAGCCTCTACTGGTGGCACTACCACACCAGCAAACGTGCCATCGCCCTGGACCTAGAAGACCCCGACGGTGCCAAGACTTTTCGAAAGCTCATCGCAACAACAGATGTTCTGATCGAAGCAGAACCGCGCGATCGGCTCTCGAAATTGCAGCTCGATTACCCCACCTTGTCCGAAATCAAACCCGATCTTATCCACATCGCAGTAACGACCCATGGTCGAAAAGATCCACGGAGTGATCTACCAGCGACGGACCTGACCATCATGGCAACATCAGGACCACCATGGAGTTGCGGTTACGACGACCACTCACTCCCCCCGATTCGGGGTCCGCTACAGGGCTATCAGACCGCAGCTCACTTTGCCTACATGTCGGCCCTGACCGCTCTACTCTATCGCGGCGTATCTGGGGAGGGGCAATTCATCGATGTGTCCATGACCGCAGCCTCCAACGTATCGACCGAAGCCGCGACCTACTCCTGGCTCGTGGCGCAAAAGACCGTACAGCGACAAACCGGGCGCCACGCGTCCGTTAGTCCATCAGGCGAAACCCAGCAACTATGTGCCGACGGGCGCTATGCAAATACCGGCGTTCCGCCCCGATTTCCCCATGAATTCACGGCTTTATACGACTGGCTCAAGAGTCTCGGACTCGAACAGGAACTTCCAGAAGCAGTCTTTCTCGAAATGGGCGCCGAGTGGCAAGGACCGTTTGATCTATCTCTTATCGGTCAAGACGATGCCATCACGGCGATTTTCGGAGCCGGTCGCGCGGCGCTGCAGTTGATCGCGTCAAGCGTTTCGGCGCAAGACTTCTTTCTCGGTTGTCAACGTGCCGGACTTGCCGCCGGTGCCGTCAACTCGCCCGAGGAAGCATTCGAGGACGAGCACTTTAAAGCACGCGGTTTCCACACCCACGTGCATCATGAGGACATTGACCGCACGATCACGTACCCCGGAGCGCCTTATCGTTTCGAAAAAACGCCGTGGTCAATCCGTCGACCCGCACCAAAACTGGGCGAACACACCGCCGAAGTGCTCGCCGAACTCGATCCGTGACCCTTTTTAGGGAATCAACAAACAAGGCAGGATCTATCGCTTCACCCTGACTCCAAGCCAGTCAGCAGTTAACGTCGATAAGTAATGGTTCCCGCCATTACGGTCATCGCCACATCGTCTTTTGAAATCCGGTCTCGTGCCTCAGCCCAAGGCTGTTGGAGTAAACAAAGATCTGCTGTTTGACCTGGCGTGATCCTTCGCGACGCACCACCAGGCATCTCAACCGAGGAGGTAAACATGGCGATCGCTTGTTCCGGTGTGAGTTTTTCTTGCTCACCAATAACCTCGCCGGACGCGGTTCTACGGTGAACGGCCGCATGCATTGCGGCCCAGGGATCAGCGCCCCCAAACGGTGCATCGGTCCCGCCCGCAAGCGGGATTCCCGCGTCGAGAAAAGTTTTCGCGCGATAAAGAAATTCGAGTTGCTGCGGATTAACGTCCTGCAGATACTGGTCGCCGCGTTCAACCAAGAAGTTAGGCTGAGTGACGACGCGGATTCCGACTCGCAGCATCAAGTCCAACGTGGATTCGTCCACGATCGACGCGTGTTCGATTCGGTCGCCCGCAAGTGAACCGATCTCCGTCAGCGCTGATAACGTATAGACGAGTTCTGTGCGGGTCACGCAGTGCACGGCGACTGGCCGTCCGCGGTCGTGTGCTGCGCGGATACGTTGTTGAAATTCGTCGATTTCGGGTAACGCATAGTCGTCGAGCATGATTTTCAGCGATCCATGACCCAGGTCCTCGTTCCCCATCAGTCGCACCCGCTGACATAGATCGATGGCGGACCAATCACGTTCGACTTCAGCGTTATTGGAAGCCGTCGCGTCCGTGATTCCGGTAACGCCATAGCTAGCCAGCAGTCGGGATGTGGCAGTAACGTCCGCCCAATGATCGATCGCCGAGCCCAGGCGCTCGCGGATCCACTCGTCCTTGCGGAATAGTTGGCCGTTACTCTCGTTCACGCCGAGCACTTGCAGCGCTACCGAATTCATAAACCACATCTTCCCTGATCGGTGTTGGATACGAATCGGTCGTTCCGACACCATGGCATCGAGCCTATGCCGGTCGAGCATGCCGGCAACGGATTCATGATACCCAACACCACGAATCCAGCCGTCCGTTGAATCTTCGGCATTTCGAAGGACCGTCGCCAACGTCTCATCATCGCCCACTTCCGGAGGGCCACAAGGAACCGATCGCCGTGTCGCTGCGAGCGCAAATAGGTGCACATGATGATCGTGCAAACCAGGTAATAAAACGCCGCCATCCGCATCAACGGTCTCAGCATCCGGGTGCACGAGATTTCGTCCAATGTTGTGGATTTTCCCGTCGTGGCAAAAGACGTCCAAACCACGACTACCCTCGACTTCGGCGTTACGTATTAACAGCATCAACGACTCCGCAATCCCGCCAATGTATACCCGCGAAATATCGTCGGATTACTCGACCCCTGTGCTGATCGTATCGTGGCATACCGGATCTGCGCCCCCGTTTGTGCATAATCACCGTTCTCTGCCATCGACGAAGGTGCACCTTTGAACGAGCCAATGTTGCTATCTGAGCTTAGCGCTCGATTGTACTCGGCCGCTTCAGCGGAAGAATTTTCCGTGTTTTGCGACAATCCTTTCGTGCTGGTTGAAGTAGATGGGACCATCCCGCTTCCGCCACATCTTCCCCCGTGCCCCGTCATTGCAATCAGCGAAGACCCGATTCCGCCGCCACTCGCAGACATGGTTGTCTCAAATAGAGAGCAGGCCCAGGCGATCGAACGTGCGATTTCAAACAATCCTATAGCCTCAACGGTCTTAGTCCACTTGCTCCGTTACAACGAGGGCATCTCTATCCCGCAACGGCTTGTCGCCGAGTCCCTAGCCTATTCAACTTTACAACACGGAAGCGAGTTTCAGCGCTGGCTCCGCTCACGCGAACCACGCAAATCTTCACCCACTAGCGATGAACCCGCGGTGACCGTTGAACGTATCGACAACGAACTGTTGCTTACACTGAATCGACCGGAGAAACGAAACGCCTATAGTGCTGAGATGCGGGATGCCTTATGCGCCGCCTTGTCCTTGCTCTCGTTCGATGCCGGAATCCACAAAGCGACTTTGCGAGGGGCAGGATCGTGCTTCAGTGCGGGCGGCGATCTCGACGAATTTGGCGAAGCCACCGACGCAGGTCTCGCTCACGTTTCTCGGGTGGCCCGTAGTGCCGGAAGTTTGATGGCAAGTCTTCACGACCGAATCGAGGTACACGTGCACGGAGCTTGTATCGGCGCTGGAATCGAATTGCCAGCGTTTGCACACCAGGTGCGTGCCCGGCGAGATGCTTTTTTCGAGTTGCCAGAGGTATCCATGGGGCTTATTCCTGGCGCGGGTGGCACCGCGAGCATCCTTCCACGAATCGGCCGCCATCGAATGGCGGCTTGGGCGTTGACCGGAGCACGCATCGACGCCGAAACGGCGATGTCATGGGGATTGGTCGATGAGATCGTCGATTAACTGACCCGTACGATGGATCGCGTACTTGAAATCGGTGGTTTTGCGGCAGGCTATTGCGGGCGGCTTTTTGCACATTCCGGATACGACGTCGTCCGGATCGAATCGCTCCCCGCGCCCCGGGGTTGGGTCAGTCAAGCCGCCTCTGATTACTACCTGCATGCCGCCAAGCGCCGCGTCGAAACCAGCGATCCCAGCTTAATCGCTCGACTCGCAGCTGAAGCGGATATTGTTATTGCGGAGGCCGCTACCGCAGATTCGCTTGTAGCGCTTGGATTTAACGGCTGGCAGACCCCAGTCAAGGTTTCGATCACGCCGTTCGGCGCAACCGGTCCCAAGCGCAACTGGCAAGCAACCCCTAGCGTGATCTTGGCGATGGGCGGGTATACAAACCTAATGGGAGATCCGGATCGCGCACCGCTTACGTTGCCCGGGCACTATCCGGAATTTCAAAGTGGAGCGTTCGCTTACACGGCGGCCAATGCATGTCGTATCGCTAAGCAGAAAAACACTATCGACATCGGCATGCTCGAGGTCGTGATGGCGTTGAGTCAGTTCACCACAGTGATGTGGCACTGTGCCAAGACCATTCGATCCAGACATGGCAACGACTTCTGGACCGTCGTGCCGACCAACTTATTCCGGTGTATGGACGGTTGGGCATATCTCAACATCGTTCCAACCTTTTGGGACGCTTTCGCCATTTTCTTGAAGCGTCCCGAACTACTCATCGACCAGCGTTTCAAAAGTAACGATCTTCGTTCGCAAAACCGGGACGTACTGCACAGAATCATTGCAGACACGATTGCGCACATGGCCCGCTCCGAGATCGAACAACGGGCCGCTGAATGTCGAGTCCCCGTCGGTGTGGTGCAAACCCTGTCCGAAGTATTAGACGACCCGCACCTTAAACAACGCGAGTTTTGGCACTCCGTCACCAACGGACGCTCGACCATCCAATCGCCCCGACCCGCATGGAAGATCCACGGGGACGCCCTTACTGAGCTTCAGCTTACCGAGCCCGAATCAACCCATGGCTAAAGGACCATTAAACGGGATCCGCATCCTCGATCTAACGCACGTTTGGGCGGGACCCCTTGCAACCCGCATCCTCGCCGATTTGGGTGCAGATGTTGTGAAGATTGAATCACCTACAGGTCGAGGGCCCCGCAGTTACGGTCGGGCGACACCAATCGGGGGTTGGATCGGTGGTACTCCCGGAGACGATCCCTACAACGTCAACGCCGTATTCGTAAAATTACAGCGCAATAAGAAGAGTGTGGCCGTAGACCTCAAGACCGGTATAGGACGGGCCACGTTTCTGGAACTCGTGAAAAAGGCAGATGTCGTGATGGAAAATTTCAGCGCTCGGGCGATGCCTTCTTTGCATCTCGATTATCCCGTTCTATCGGGAGCGAACCCAAGAATCATCTACGTCAGCATGCCCGGTTATGGTATGGACGGACCCTACAGAAATCGCGTGGCTTTCGGACCGTCAGTCGAACCGCTTTCCGGGCTGACCAACGTCATGGGGTACGGGCCCGATGAACCGCGGAACACGGCAATGGCGTTGCCCGACCCAATCGCCGCCCTCAACGCAACATCGGCCGTGGTAACGGCATTGCGAAGGCGCCAGCATACCGGGCATGGCGCGCTGGTCGAAATGTCCCTACACGAAGGAGCGGCTGCCTTTTGTGGCCCTTGGCTGATTGACCATCAGTTAGGTGAAACAGTGGAAAGGCTCGGTAACCGTCATCCCAACATGGCCCCCTGCGGCATTTACCGCTGTGCTGGAAAAGACGACTGGGTGGCGATCGCTTGCCGAGACGATGGGGATTGGCAAGCGATCTGCGCGACAATCCCTGGGTCCCTTGATACGGCCGCAGATCTCGACAAGCGCGTCAAGACACATCACACAATTGATCAGCTAATCGAAACGTGGACTAGGCGTTACAGCAAAACCGAGGCGACAGCTATTCTCCAAGAAGCAAATATCCCAGCTGGCCCGGTGAGTACCACGCCCGATATGACGTCCGATCCACAGTCCATCGCTCGTAATTTTTTCGTGCCGATCGAGCGCGGACCGACCCCCATTCCCGGAAATCCAATCAAAATGAACGAGATTTCGAGCGCCGACTGGACGCCCTGCCCAAAGTTAGGCGAAAACAATCGCGAGATACTATCCGAGTGGCTGGGTTATTCGGACGAAAAAATCCATGAGCTAGAAAGTTCGGGCGTCATCGTAGATCGCCCTCCCACCTAATCGATCAGCTACGCTAGCCTTTCTTTTACTACCCGACGGAGTAATTTCCCAGTCTCGTTGTAAGGCAATTCGTCCCAGAATTCGAGCCGCTCCGGCACGCGAGACGAACGCATATGCTCTTTGACCCAGGCTTGCAGTTCTTCCGTCGTCACCGCATCCGAAATTACGAGAGCGGCGACCACGGCTTCACCCCATTCTTCGCTCGGGATACCTACCACCGCTGCATCGCTAACCGCCGGATGCTCGAGTAGAACGTCCTCAATTTCCCCGGGGGACATGTTTTCCCCGCCACGGACAATAACGTCGTCTGCTCGTCCATCAATAAACAGGAAGCCTTCGCCATCAACGAAACCAGCATCTCGGGTCGGGAACCAACCATCGCTATCGACGACACTTCCTCGCCCCTCATATTCCCCCGAGACTTGTTCACCTCGCACATAGATTTCGCCACGCTCGCCGATCGGTTGCACGGAACCTTCGTCGTCGCGTATTTCAAGTTCGATACCGGGTAGTGGAACGCCTACCGAAACTAAGCGGTGCTGGACCTTTTCCTCCTCGCTCGCCGCGGCAAGTCGGTGTTCATCCGGTCCCAAGACGGTGATGGTTGAACTCGTTTCGGTGAGGCCATAGGCATTGGTAAAATCGGTTCCCGGAAATAATTCCATCGCACGCTGAATCACGGAGAGCGGCATTTTACCGCCACCGTACGAAAGCGACTGAAGGTGCGGCATGTCCGCGTTCGTAGCACCAGCAAGCTCTTCGACTATACGTGCGAGCATGGTCGGCACGACGAAAGCGGTCGTGATCTTTTCGTCACGCGCTAACCGAACCCATTTCTCGGCACTGAAATTCGCCAGTTGAACGACTCTTCGACCGGAATAAACCGAGCTTAAGACTGCCGCAATCCCAGCAATGTGGTACGGCGGAACGCACACGAGAGCCGCCTCCTCTTCGTCAGCCCCCATGAACTCGACTGATCCGAGAATGTACGATACGAGGTGTTTTTGTCGCAGCACGGCAGCTTTTGGTGCCCCCGTCGTTCCACTGGTGAACAGCAAAACGGCGGTGTCTTCAGGGTCCATCGACCAGGCATCCGGTATCTCCCCTGATTCACGAGCAAGCGCAGAAAAATCTGTGCGAGACGATACTTGGACCCCCTTCCGATCGTGGAACCCAGCGACCCTCTCCGGTTCGGTGACCAGATACGCCGGGGTAACTCGGTCGAGAAGGCTTTCGATCTCAGGATCGGTGAGGCGATAATTGAGAGGGACGTAGGGTATTCCAGCCCAACTGCTCGCAAAGAGGCCGATGGGGATACCGATATTTGAAACGTCGAGCATCGCAAACCGCGCGGCATCCGTGGCTCGAAGGATCGAAGCTATGTTGCCTGCCGAATCAAACAGTTCTTGGTAACTGATCGATGCATCCATCTCTGGATCAACAAAAGCGATCCTCTCCGGACACCCGGACGCGGCCATCTCCAACAGCATCATGATGTTCATGGCTGGTCCTTCTCCTTGTCGTAACCTAGCTTCGAAACCGTTTCGATTGGAGCTTCACGGTTTAGTAGCGTGGGGTACTGCTAGTCCGTCTTGGGCAACTTCTTCGCGTCTTTGACCTTCAGCGCTTCTCCGCCTGCCGACAGAGAACCATCGCCAGGTTTGACGCACAACAGCTCAAGACCACCATCTTCGCTAACGTAACGTTTGCCCAACGCCGTACCTTCAGCGTTGTTAGCGTCGACGCTGCCCCCGGTATTGCCTTCTCCGTCCGTCATGGGTGCACCACCGCACTCCAACTCGACGTCCCCATCAGGCGCCGCAATGACCATAATTTCCGTCGCACAAACCGCACTTTTTAATCGCTTACCCGCCGCTAAGGCTGCCATCACCGCTACCCCTTTCCTTCGCTTGAGCCGAGATTGTACAAAATCAATTGTCCCCAAGCAGCGCAATCAACATTGCTTCCTTCTCTGCGTCGGAGTGATCCCGCACGCTTTTGATTTCTGCTGAGTCAAAACCGAGCGCGGCCATCACCTCTTCTGTGTGTTCTCCCAGTGGCGGCGGCGGGCCTGCGGCTTCGGTTGGGGTGTCGCTGAACGCCATAAGGGTCCCTACAGTCGATGTTTTTCCTGACCCCGGCAGATCGATATCGACCACGTAGTCGTTAGCGACGTTTTGTGGATCAGTACGGACTTCCTCGTGATTACGAACCCGTTCCCAAATGATCTCCGGTTCGGTCGAGAAAAACGCTTCCCACTCTTCCATCGTATAAAGTGCAATCGCTGTCGTCATAAGATCACGAATTTCAGCCAGTCCATCATCAGATCCTGCAACTCCGATTCGCTTTCCTGGCGTGTCCCATTGCTCAAGAAGCAACGCCTCGGGCATGTCGACAAACAACCAAAATGCGGTCCATGACTCGTCAGTCATCGCAGCCACATACATGATGGGCACATCATCACTAGTCATGTACACACCGTATGGCGCTTTGAGGTTCGGATGATGCGACCCTTCACGGGTGAGGGGTACACCCGTCATGAACGAGTGCTGCAACTCCCACATTTGTAGCCACAGTTGTGCTCCCAACGAAGACGTTTGAACGAGCTGCCCTCGCCCCGTTTGCGCTCGCGCGCACAATGCCGTGACACAGGCGAGCGCCGTTTGCATCGCCCCCGCATGATCCGCAACGGTAGCCCCCGGCGGCATGGGAACTTCGCCGCCCGCCCCCGAAAGACCGGTAATACCCCCTCGCGCCTGCGCTGCTCCATCCAACATGGCTTTATCCGCTTCAGGTCCTTTGGGTCCGAATCCATTCACATGACCCACAACCAGTCTCGGGTATCGCTTCGTAACCTCTTCTAGTTCAAGCCCCACGCGGGCTAAAGCAGACGCTCGATAATTGCTCACAAATACATCGGCGCTCGCCAGCAACCGTTCCATGACCTTCAGCCCCAATTCCGTTTTTAGGTCCACGGAAACCGAGCGTTTCCCCTTGTTCATCGCCACGAACTGCGAACCTAACGCGGTGGCGGGTAGGGTGTTGTTGACGCCTCGATGGTATCGACTCGCATCGCCCATTGGCGGTTCAACCTTGATCACGTCCGCCCCCATGGCGCTGAAGAAAAACCCTACGGCCGGGCCTTGAATCGCTACCGCAAGTTCTATGACACAGACTCCCTCTAGTGGTCCCGCCATCCGAACGTCCCCATAACCTCGTTGTCTGAGTGTATGATTTATTGCACATGATGAGTCAAGCCGTTCAATACATGGCGCGCACACGTGCGTACTACGAAGCCCAAGGCTTTGAGATTCCTTACACTTGGGCGCACTTTGATAAAATTCCTTTTACACCGCTCGTCCGTCCACTCCGCGAGTCCAGAGTCGCCCTCATCACCACAGCGGCACTTTACGATCGCGACGCGGATGACGTCCGCGAAGTCGCTATACAAACGACCTCGGAAATTCCCGAAAGGCTTTACGCCAACGACCTTTCCTGGGATAGGCAAGCGACGCATTTGAACGATCTTGGGTCGTACTTCCCCTTAGAGACATTAAAGCGATTGGTGCGAGACCGCCGCATCGGTTCCATTTGCACAAACTTTTATTGCGCACCAACTGAATACAGTCATCGCCGAACGATGGAAGCAGACGCTCCAGAAATCCTTGATCGTTGTCTCCAGGACAGTGCCGACATCGCGCTTCTCGTTCCGTTGTGACCTGTCTGCCATCAAACCGTGTGTTTGATCGCCCGGCACCTCGAAGCTAATGGAGTGCCAACGGTCATTCTTGGGTCTGCCCGAGATATCGTTGAACATTGCGGCGTGCCCCGTTTCCTATTCACCGATTTCCCTCTCGGCAATCCTTGCGGTAAGCCATATGACACCCAAATGCAGCACTCCATCGTATCCCACAGCTTCGATGTTCTCGAAGAGGCGACAACGGCCGGATTAACCGTCGCCAGTCCATTCCAGTGGGCCGGTGATGAAACCTGGCGCGAACGTTACCTTGAGGTGCGCAACGAGGATCGAGAAAAACTTCGACTCAAGGGCGAGGAAAGGAAAGCGCAAAGAAAAGCTCTAAGAGCCACCGGCAGAGTCCGGACCGAATAGCCCCTCATAAAAGATGCGCCACGGCGTCACGTTCTTCGATTAATTCATTCTCTGTCTCGGTCATTTTTTGTCGACTGAACTCGTTGATCGGGCGATCCTGAACAATACGCCAATCGCCGCCTTCACAAATGACGGGGAAGGAATAGATCAAACCCTCTTCGATATCGTAACTTCCATCGCTGAATACACCCATGCTCACGATCTCACTCGTACCAACGATCCAGTCGTGTACGTGATCGATGGCGGCATTGGCGGCCGACGCCGCGCTTGAAGCGCCCCTCGCTTCGATAATAGAGGCGCCGCGTTGCTGAATAGTCGGGATGAAATCGTTTTTGTACCAATCCATATCGACGAGGTCCATCACAGAACTTTCCTGCACTGTGGCTGAAAGCAAATCCGGATACATGGTCGCCGAGTGATTTCCCCATATCGACACGCCTTTGATTTCGCCAACCAAATGGCCAGTCCGGGACGCAAGCTGGGCGATGGCACGGTTGTGGTCAAGGCGAGTCATGGCCGTAAAGCTCTTGGGATCAAGATCGGGCGCATTTCGTTGCGCAATGAGGCAATTCGTATTGGCCGGATTTCCTACCACGAGCACCTTAACGTTTCGCGACGCACCATCATTGAGTGCTTTGCCTTGCACGGAAAAAATCGCCGCATTGGCTTCGAGTAGTTCCTTGCGTTCCATGCCTGGACCCCGTGGTCGTGAACCTACGAGCAGGCCGATATCGGTGTCGCGAAATGCAACATCCGGATCATCCGAGATTTCAACGGCGTGCAGCAGAGGAAACGCACAATCATCGAGTTCCATCACGACGCCTTCAAGCGCTTCCATCGCGGGAGGAATCTCAAGAAGTTGTAAGACGATCGGTTGTTCCGCGCCGAGCATTGCACCCGACGCTATTCGAAAAACCAACGCGTAACCGATTTGGCCAGCAGCCCCGGTTACCGTAACGCGTACTGGATCCGTCATGGTTCTTTCATCCCCTCTATTCGTGCACCCCAAAAGGCGGCGGATTCTAACCTTGTTCGAACGCCAATGCGCACATCCCCTTAGTCAAAATATTCGTGATACCAGACCTTTTGCCTTCGTAACTCGAGTGCTTTAGGCACAAACGGGACAGCATCTCGCGGTAGCGTCTCCGGGACAAACCAGCCAATTTCTGAACACTTGTCGGGTTCCCCTATCTCAGCCATCCCGTTCCATTCATGGGCTTCGAAAATAAAGTCGACGCCACCCATGAACGGCATAACGACCAGTGGCTGTATCGCTTTCGCCTCGATACAAACTTCTTCTTTGCATTCCCGCATTGCCGCGTTGGTCACGGTTTCACCCGCTTGGAGGTGTCCACCGGGCAGTCCTAAGTATCCATCCATGAACCCCGTTCCCTTTCGACGGAGTAACAACAGCCGACCCCCTTCATCGAAGATCAACGTGTGCACGACGATGGGAAACGTTACGCTGTCCATGCCTGGATGATGGCACGGACCAGATAAATTTTGTTTGGCGTCAGCATACTTCTCAAAAAAACAGCGGCGATCGAACACGCGACCCCAATCACAAACGCGATTTCGAATACGCGATGTCGGATCATTGCGATGACCAAAGTCGTTAAGTGAAACTGGAGGACTTCTTGACCGGTTCCTCGGGCCAACTAATCAGCCGCATCGAAGAAGCCAATCTCAACGCTTGGCCAGCAATTCAACAAGTTCTCCTAGACGGTTGGCTTCTACGATTCTCAGGCAGTTATAGCAAACGCGGCAATGCCATCGTTCCCGTCTACCCAGGGACACAACCCGTACTCCAAAAAATTCGTTATTGCGAAAATGCCTACCGACGAGAAGATCTGCCAACCTTGTTCCGAATGTCCTCCGCGCCCGGATTACGTACTTTGGATAGGACCCTCGCTGAGCTTGGTTATGAACAGACCGATGCTTCGTTGGTCCTCACCTATAGGAATGGCGAATTGCCTACAACATCGAGTCAACAATTTCGTCGACTTACACTCGACACATGGATCAACGTGTACTGCAAACTGTCAGGTATGCCTGAAACAGCAACGCGATTGCAGAAGCTCTTGTTGAAGTCGATCCCTTGCGAGGCTATCTACGGCGTCATCGTAGATAAAACGCACTATGTCGCGTGTGGACTCGCGGTAGTCGACGATAAGGTCGCCGGTTTATTCGACATTCTGACGGATCCAATTTACCGACGACGGGGACATGCCCAAGGGCTGATCTTGAACCTATTGCGTTGCGGATCGGAGCATGGCGCAGAAACCGGTTATTTGCAGGTCGCCGAAGACAATGAGCCGGCACGTGCACTGTACGAGCACCTCGGTTTTCAGTCGTTGTATCGAGCCTGGTACCGTATCCGTGACCCGTCGGAAAGGCGTCAACCCGATTCCCCTTAACACTTGATAACACTACTTATTTTTGAGAACGTCCTTAGTCCCCCGCGACCCTGTGGCAGCCCGAGGATGGGGATGGCAGGACTCTCAGGCAAGTTTTACGGGCGAGCGCAATAACCGCGTAAGTCGGCCAGGTGCTGCTCGCCTTACTGGAGGCAAAAAGAGCAGCGCATGAATGAGCTCTCGCAACAGCTTACGCTCGGTATGCCTCCTCGGCGTGGTCTCTACGATCCCGCTCTCGAGAAAGACGCCTGTGGCGTTGGATTCATTTGCGACATCAAGGGTCGAGCGAGCCGCGCGATCATGGATGATGCCAACAACATGAATTGCTGCATGGTCCATCGCGGCGGCTTAGGTTACGAGAAAAACACAGGGGATGGTGCGGGCATCCTTACCGGCTTACCCATTCACTTTCTGCGGCGTGTCGTCCGTGAAGCGTTGGACACCGAGTTACCCCAGGACGGCGCATTCGGCGCGGGTGTCGTATTCCTCCCACGTGATTCGGAGGAGCGAGCGCGATGCAAGCAAGTTTTTGAGGCTGCCATCGTAGAAGCCGGCCAGCGTCTTGTCGGGTGGAGAGAACTCCCCATCCAGCCAGATAAGGCCGATATCGGTAACGCAGCTCGGGCAGCGATGCCAGCAATGGAACAGGTCTTTATCGCATCGAACGAGGGGCTTGAAGGAGACGCGCTCGAGCGCAAGCTGTACTTGATCCGAAAGCATGCAACGCACCAATTACGTACTAACGTAGAGCTCGTCGAACGATCGTTGTTTTACGTTTGTAGTCTTTCGACCAAGGTCATTATCTACAAAGGCATGCTGACGCCACACCAACTCTATAACTTCTTCCCTGATCTCGCTGATAACGACTACCAAACACATCTAGCCATGGTCCATTCGCGTTTTTCTACCAACACCTTCCCCTCCTGGGATCGAGCTCAGCCGAACCGATTTATGAGCCATAACGGCGAAATCAATACGTTGCTCGGCAACAAGAATTGGATGAATGCTCGTGAAGGGACGGTGCAATCCGACCTCTTTGGCAGCGATCTACAGAAGCTCTTCCCGGTCGTTGAACCCGACTGTTCGGACTCTGGAACTTTCGACAACGTTCTTGAATTTTTGAGTCTCACGGGACGGACCTTGCAAGAGTCCGTCCTGATGATGATCCCTGAGGCATGGCAGCAACACACCACTATGTCTCCTGAGAAAAAAGCGTTCTATGAGTACAACTCGTGTGTATTGGAACCATGGGACGGACCCGCGTCAATTGCTTTTACGGATGGAACCTATATTGGAGCTGTCCTAGACCGAAACGGCCTGCGGCCTTCTCGTTACTACATTACAGACGACGACAAATGCATCATGGCGTCGGAGGTCGGGGTAGTCGATATACCGCCCGAGCGAGTGGTCGAGAAAGGTCGACTGCAGCCTGGTCGCATTTTCCTCATCGATTTCGAAGCGGGCCGCATGATTCCGGATGAAGAAATCAAATCGGATTGGGCTCAACGACAGCCATACGGCGAATGGCTTGAAAACGAACGTATTGAATTGACTGATCTTGCTTCAGAAAAACCGGTACCAGGCCTCGATGGCGACTCGGTTCTAGCCCGCTGCCAGGCATTCGGCTACACGGTCGAAACACTCCAATTTATGCTACTTCCGATGGTCAAAGAATTAAGGGACCCTCTCGGCTCAATGGGCAATGACGCTGCCTTAGCCGTCATGTCGGATAAGCCACGTATGCTTTACGACTACTTCAAACAGCTGTTTGCGCAAGTTACCAACCCGGCCGTTGACTCAATCCGCGAAGAAGTGATCATGGCTTTGGAATGTTACATCGGGCCCGAAGCAAACTTGCTTAGCACAACGCCTCAACACGCTCATCGTCTTCGTATTCCGCACCCTGTCCTATCCAACGAAGAGCTCTCGTTACTGAAACACATCGATCACCGCGGTTGGAAAGCCAAAACTATCGATATCACGTTTCCAACGGGTTCTGGACGGGATGGCTTACTGGCATCGCTGGACCGCATTGCGTCCGAAGCAATCGACGCCATTGGTAGTGGATTTAAACTCATCGTGCTATCTGATCGGATGGTCGATGAAAGTCGCGTCGCCATAAGCGCCCTCCTTGCCGTCGGGACCGTACACCATCATCTCGTCCATCATCACGCCCGTACACGTATTGGTATCGTTCTCGAAACGGGTGAAGCACGAGAAGTCCATCACCACTGTCTGCTAGTTGGTTTCGGTGTGGATGCCATCAATCCGTACTTAGCGTTCGAGTCGCTATGGCAGGCCCGCCGCGATGGGTATCTTGAAGACGCAGCTCACATTGGCGATGACGACGATGTTGTCGAGGCATACAAGAAGGCATCCGGCAAAGGCATGCT
>CAJWCW010000025.1 GCA_913030615.1 uncultured Gammaproteobacteria bacterium
GCGGTCCCGTAAAACAGGGCATGCTTTTCGTCTTCTGAAAAATTCGCAACGATCTTCTTCAAACCGTTCCACAACACTTGATAGGAAATAGACAAGCGGTCGACCGGAAAATTACTCTCAAACATGCAGCGCTGCGGTCCGAAACACTCGATCGTATGTAGATAATATGGACGCTGCGCTTCCGCGAATTCGTCCGACGATGGCGGCTTATCATTCTTATCCCAGCCAAACCCGTTGTCGGGCATAGCCAAACCACCAAGTTTAGCGTGCACGTTGGGGCATTCAGCGATTTCCGCGATATCCTTTTTCCATTGCTCAAATATTTCGTCCTTGCGGCCCGCATAAGCACCCACGCCGAGCGGCGTACCAAAATGATCGAGAATCATGGTGGTGTCAGGTACTGCTCGAGCTAAGGCAAGGTAATCCTGATTTTGGTGATAGAAGTGCCAAGTATCGTAGGTGTAGCCCATTCGACCGAGCGTTTTCACCCCGTCTCGAAAATCCTCACGGTCGTACGGACAAGGCCACCTTCCGCCTGCATTGGTCAAAGTTCCGGTATCGTCGGAGGGGCCGGCGTGTCTGATCCCTCGAAAGAGCCCTTTACCGGCTAGCTCATGCGCGGCAAGGACCTCCTCGACCTCGGATCCCAGCGTCATGTTGGCGTGGCCGACGATACCAACGATGGTCGCACGATCCGGCTCACTCCGACTCTCGGCAGCGACTCCGGCAACGTATTCCGTCTCGCCAATCGGTTTTAGGTGGGAAGGCCCTTCGGTTCGATATTCAGACCGACAGTCGATAAATATTGTCTTTTCGATGTTATGGCCCGAACCCGTATCGGCCCAGAGCTCGCCCAATTCATAGGTGCCCCACAAGGAGGGCGTCTTCCAAAGATGATGGTGTGTATCGATGATGGGACGCTCGGGTTCAACGATATCCTCAACCACCGATGCCAACCATTCTTCAGAGCCGGGCTTCGCCATCACGTTTCTCCTGAAAATTTTCGATATTGGGCCGTTGATTAGGTCCCCGAATCCGCCCACGCGGTAGACCTCTAAACTAACTCGATATTTCAGTCATCCTCTACGCCGTTTCGAGGACGCATCACGGTCATTGTTAATTGATCGCCGATCACACAATCCAAGATTTCGCATGCATGACCAAAACTAATCGCTAATTTCACCTGGTTATCTTCCACAAGAGCCAGCCAGCTTCCCTCGGATACGTCGTGATAGTTCTCGACGAAAGTCGCTTTCACACGGGTGCCCTTATGATCGATAACCATAGGTGTACCAACGGTCACACCAAGCTGATCCCAATCCATCGAAGAAAAGGACGTACGTATGTTGGCGTATTCTTTGTCCACGCCAATAATTGACATCGTTACGACTAATTCCTCCGGATACGCAAGGGGACACGCAAGTAATACCAAACCAAGAACGATCCAACTCCTCTTCGCGAGCTTCTTGTCTTTTACAAACATCCAGAAACCGACCTCAGACATAGCTACCATCCGTCAGGACTCAACGTCACGATAAACTTGACCGCGAGCGCGGACGGGATCCAACAATGAAAGGTCACCCGCGACCACCTCATAGCCTCCGGGAAAAGGTGGTCTTGCTTCCAAACCAATCGCTTCCATGACTCGATCGTCTTGGTAATAAAGAGTCACGGTCTGTAGCGCCAAGCCTCCTAAGAACTGAGGTTCGACCCCTCGCACTTCGTCGAGAAGCCCCTGTCTTGCGATGCCGTCTGCGTCTCCGAATACCATCCCGTGAAGATCTTTCGAGACGGCATTCAGTCGGTCGAGTTCGATACGGATTGTGTCGAGTAGTTCGGGCTCAGTTTTGACGATATAGGAAAGAACATCCATGTCTGCCGCACTCGGAAACCGTCCGTCGTCGCTCGCCGGAATAATCATGTCCAATATCGTGACGAACGTCCGCAACTGCTCGGCATTGAGGCTGGCATCAGAACCAATGATGTCGTCAGAACTCATCCGTTCTCCTAATCAAACAAATTCGCGAGATTTCTTTTCATCGCATCTGCGATGTACAGGGCCACCGCCTGGAGCGTAGTGGTTGGATTAACCGCTCCTGAGGTCACAAAGACGCTGCCATCGACAATAAAGAGGTTACGCACGTCGTGGCTACGACCCCACTCGTTCACTACAGAATGCGAAGCGTCTTTGCCCATTCGGGCGGTACCGAGCAGATGCCAGCCCGCCATGCGTATCGGACCGTGGCTCTGAATATCCCATGCACCCGCCGCCTTCATGACCTCGGAGCCTTTTTCCAGTCCATGGTCAAGCATCTTCCGACTGTTTTCGCTCAAGGTGTAGGTAACTTTGGGCGCCGGTATACCGTTCGAATCCGTGAGCTTCGGATCCAGGGTCACCGCGTTGTGCTCCTCGGGTAAGTCCTCACAACAAAGTCCCATATGAATCGTGCGATCGTAGTACGTCTCAAAAGCCTGATGGTGACCCGCTCCCCAAGGAATTTTTCCCTGGGCCATACCGTTTCTAGCCGTCGCTACTGGTCCAGCGCCCCGCGTAATCTGCATGTTATATCCGCGCACAAAGTCTCGATTCGGATCTGTTTCATAAAACTCTTGACTTAACATGCAAGAACCTTGGGGGCCAAAATGCGATGCCAGGGGTTGATCGAACACGCCACTCACGTAACCCCACGGATGAAACATCAGATTCTTACCCACGAGGCCCGAGCGATTGGCGAGACCGTTGGGGAAATTACTCGACATCGAATTAAGCAATAGCCTCGGCGTACCAACCCCATTACACGCCATGATGACCACTTCCGCGCGTTGGTGATGCTCAACACCATCGGCATCAAAATAGATCGCTCCGGTCGCCATGTCATTCTCATCTACAGTGACTTCGCGAACTCGGCAATCGGTTCTCAACTCAACCCCTTGGCGCAGCGCCATGGGCCAATAGGTTATGTCGGCACTGCTCTTGGCACCCTGCGCGCAGCCAGCATTGCACGGTCCCAGATTCGCGCATTGCTCACGACCCTCATACGGTTTTGTGATAATCGCAGTATCCGAAGGCCACCAGTGCCAACCCATTTTATTAAACCCGCGGGCCATGGTTTCGCCTGAAAGCCCAAGTGGTACCGGTGGAAGCGGGGGTTCGTGGTACGGATAAGCCGGGTCGCCGGCAAGACCCGAGACACCAATGTTGCGATCGTTTTCGGCAAAGAACGGTTCTAACGTTGGATAATCGATGGGCCAGTCGTCGGCGACGCCATCTAGGCTGTTCACCCGAAAGTCCGATGGATGCATTCTCGGAAAATGTGCCGAGTAGAGGATTGTGCTACCACCAACGGCATTGAAGTTAGCTACTGCAATGGGCGATTCGTCGTCGTTAATCGGATAGTCGGCGGCTCGATCACGAAAGTTAGGGCTGATGGCAAAATCCGTGTTCTGAAGAATCTCCCAATCGCGCTTGGTACTGGCGTATTCAGAAGGATTCATCCAACCACCTTGCTCAAGGCAAAGAATTCGCATCTTTGTCTCAGCCAAACTCCAAGCTACCGCTGCGCCTGAAGCGCCGGCGCCGATGATCAGGACATCTACGACGTCGTCAGACAATATTTCCTCCTGGACCCGTCCGCACTACGCGAAATGCAACGACCCTCATGCGTATCTAATGATCGATGCTGCCATTTCCGAATAGTGTTTCAGTTACTTCGTAGAACACGTCCGGGCTGCGCTCCCGTCAGCTCATCGTCGCGCAGCACAAAATCGCCGTTACACAACGTGGCTTTGTAACCCGCGGCACGTTGGATAAACCGCGGCGCGCCGAACGGAAAATCGTTAACGATTTCTGGCATCCGCTCTTCCAATCTCGAAATATCGAATACGTTCACGTCGGCACGTTTACCCACTGCAAGAACCCCACGGTCCTCTAGCCCAAGAACACCAGCCGGCACCGCACTGATACGACGCACTGCCTCTTCGAGACTGTATACGCCAGTGTCCCGATGCCAATGCGACAAAATAAATGTCGACCAACCTGAGTCAATCATCTGACTCACGTGCGCGCCGGCATCTCCCAGCCCTGGCATGGCCCATTCAGTGGTAATCAGTTCTTTAAGCGAATCAAGGTTGATATTGAACCCGCGCATGTGGAAGAGAGCTCGGCCGTTGGACTCATCGGTAATTCGGAGCCAAGTTTCCACCGGGTGCTCGTTCGCTGCTTGGGCCATCGCATATAGGCTGTTGTCGAGCGCTTGGGTGTAGCAGGGTCGGTCACCATCTCCCATCCAAAACCAACGCTTGGTCCCTTCGAGCACTGGCTGCCCCTGATCCTTAACTTCGGCGATCAAACGTTGTCGATAGTCAGCGTCTCTAATCGCACCCAGCCGTCCATCAAAATCTAGCTGGCGAAGCTCCATCCACGCCGGCGTCCTAAAAAAGTTATCGGTGGCCAACCCACCAACACCGCCGCCGCTTCGAGGAACAGTCACCGACGTGACATTAAGTCCCTCGGCACGCATCGCCATCACTTTTTCATCCAATCTTTCGATCCCGATCTCGGCTGCGGAACTGAACAATGCACCGCGCGACGACCGTGCTTCGTCAGCGATTAGCTCCATTTCCTCATCAAACTCACGGAAGTCAGAAACCGTTTGCATAAATCCACCGTAAGCTCCCACAGCTTTTGCGACGGCTCTTAACTCGTCGCGATGCGCAAACGTTCCTGGGATCGATCGACCGTCCGGTAATCGATGACCAGGCAAACGATTCGTCGAAAAGCCCACGGCGCCTTCTTTAACCGACTGACCCGCAAGTTCCGCGATCTGTCGAATCTCGTCGGCGGTTGCGGGTTCTTCGACCGCGCGTTCACCCATAACGTAAAAACGGGTGGCGCAGTGTCCCACCAGACCGCAGATATTGATCGATGGTCGCAACGCCTCAAGGGCATCGAGATAGCCGCCATACGATTCCCAATTCCAAGGCAGGCCGTGCAATATCGCGTCCTTTGGGATGTCCTCAACGGTCTCCATCATGCCGGCAAGAAATTCCCGATCCGCTTCCTTACAAGGCGCGAACGTGACTCCACAATTACCCAATAATGCGGTTGTGACACCGTGCCAAGAAACAGACGTCACCTGGGGATCCCACCCGATCTGGGCATCGAGGTGGGTATGCAAATCGATAAAACCCGGCGAGACGTTGAGACCGTCGGCTTGGATCTCTTCTCGGCCTTGTTCCTTCACCGTCCCAATTTCGCTGATGCGATCACCGTCGATCGCAATATCCGCCTGGTAAGGCGTCTCACCGGTCCCGTCAACCACGTTACCACCTCGAATCACCACGTCGTGTGCCATGAATCACGCCTTTGTACGAAACTTGAGTGTCGAGAATAGAGGAAGCTTGGCTCGATTGCATAGACCGCAACGTAGTTGCGTGAATCGATGAAGCGTTACGAAGAATTACGCGTCCGTGGCAGCGTCAGCCATAGGTCGAATCACTTTCTCGCCACGGCGATCGAGCCACGCTTGATCGGAATCCGCGGGACCATAGTGGCGTTCCATTTCCGACCGCGGATCGCCCGCAAACAGATGCCCGGCACCCTTGCACATTTGAAACCCTAGAATATTCTGAAGCTCACGAGAAAACGAAAGCATCCGCGAAGGATGAATCGCGAGCATTAGATTCTCTTGTTGACGCATCGAGCCGTTGCAGTAGTTGATTGTTAAACCGTAACGCTCCTCATTGCTTCGATTTTCACCCGCACCGTGAAAGCATGAGCCCGACACAAAGGCAATGCTACCGGCCTTCATTTCAACGGGAACTGAATCGTAGGATTCGCCGAACTCGGGATCATGGTCAAAATTGTTGCTTCCAGGAACCACCCGAGTCGCCCCGTTGGCCTCGGTGAAATCTGTGACGGCCCACATAGTGTTGCAAACCAGGTTTGGATGGGGGCGTGGAAACGCATAGACGCCGTCGTCGACGTGCAGTGGTTGTGCCTTTTCGCTCGGCCCGACAATGGCAGTACCCATGGTCGAAAGCAGAAATCCTTCACCCAAAACGCCGGGTAGCACGTTCATGATGGTGGGTTGGACCGCAACCTGCTGCCAAATATCTCCGTCATTGAGCACATCGAACCAACGGCGCGTCACGAACCCTACGAAGGGCGCCGGCGGAATATCTCCGCCCGGACGAATTCGTTCAAGGTGGTCAAATTCTTCCATGAGTTGTCGGGCGAAATCGGCGTCAAACGCGTCCTCAACGATGGAGTAACCGCATTCCGCAATTTCATCAACGTGGTGCTTTGTTTCCGTTTCCGTTAGGGCACGCATGAGCGTCATTCCTGTTATCGCTTCGTCCAAATCGGTTATACCGCTTGTACCCGAAAACGTCACCCGGAAACGCCGACCTCGCTGACGTACGTTCTTCGGATTCACAATCGTTTCCCGATCGTGCGCATGTCAACTCGAGAGCATTCGCTCTCGTCGGTTAGCCCGCATAAAAGCAAGGCTCAACATACCCGCCATCAAGAGCAACATGCCGACACGATTCTGAACCGTCCACGCCAGCAAATCCGTCGAATCTGCGTCAACGATCACGTATGGATTGAAGAACGGTGATCCTCGCAATTGGACATTGCCGAAACCTGTTAAGAAGCCATTAATCCCGAGCAAAATTACCGTCACGACCCCGCCACCAATTTGACTTCGAAACAACGTGGCGAGAGAAAGTGAAAGCACCAAGTAAAAACACGCCGCCTGAAAGGCACCATAGAGCGCGCCCCAAGGAAACGAAGTGATCAGAACAATCGTGACCACCGCAAGCAAGGCCTCCAAGATAAGTAACAAGATGGCGGCAGCGCCAAGTTTGATACGCCATAAGCGTTCGCTCCCACCAGGTACGGTATACGCTAGTTCCAAACTCCGGTCGTCAA
Source organism: uncultured Gammaproteobacteria bacterium (assembly GCA_913030615.1). GTDB lineage: Bacteria > Pseudomonadota > Gammaproteobacteria > Pseudomonadales > Azotimanducaceae > UBA11889. The sequence goes on from CAJWCW010000025.1 coordinate 6,935, forward strand.
TTTCCCCTGCAATGATTCGGATTCCAAGAAAAATTCCGAGTAGCGCCATGGGCACCCCGAGCGCCAAACCCTGTACCACCTCAGGCGACACAGCCAAAAAGCTAAATAACTCGAGCTTGAGAAACACTAGCCACCCAAGGGGCAATAGAGGTAACAGCCAAAACCGTCGGCCCACCATCATCACGAGCACCAAGCGCAACAAATAGAAATCGGGCAGGGTCATCGCGCAAAAGCCGGATCTAGTAATGCAACATTCTCTTGATCAGATCGCCGAATTTCTTCACGTTTTCGTGCCGATGCAACAAGCCACATGTAACCATCTTCAAGTGAGGGGTCGAGCGGGGTAGCACGGGGGTCAGGCAGACTTTCGGCGAGAACTTTATGGCGCACCAAAGTCCCCAGGGCGGACAAATTCTCTTCCACATGAATAACGCCGTCCGGCAGCATCAACGTCTCGTCCGGGGGCACGCTAATTTCCCATACGTATCCCTGTGCAGACCGCGCCAAAGCCGCGGGTTCACCATCAAATACCAAATGGCCCTCTGCAATGACCAACACCCGGTCGCAGGCAGCAGCCACATCCTCCACCACGTGCGTGGAAAAGAGCACAATCCGTTCTTGCGCAAGACGACCCAGCAACGACCGAAAACGAATCCGTTCCCGAGGATCCAACCCGACGGTTGGTTCGTCGACAACGATCACGGGAGGTAATCGGAGCAGGGTACGGGCGACGGCGACACGTTGCCTCATACCACCAGATAACGAGCCGATCGGGGCGTCAATCTTTTCACCGAGACCCACGTCGCGAAGTAGCTCCGCTACACGTTGCTGCCGTATATCACGGGGGACGTCGTAAAGTGCGGCGTAATAGGACAGGTACTCTTGGGGAGTGCTGCTCGTCGGCAAACCCGCGTCCTGCGGCAAATACCCCACCCAATGCGCCAGATACCGCTGAATGGCCGGGTAGGGCGCTTTGCCCAAATGAATGGTTCCCCCCGTCGGATCGATAACTCCTGCCAGCTGACGTAGCAGCGTCGATTTCCCAGCCCCGTTCGGACCGAGCACCCCAACCATGCCGCGTTCGACGGTAAAACTTATGCCTGAAATAGCATGCATGGGACTTGCCGCGTCTCCAAAAGATCCCAGCCACGCAGCTAATCGTTCCCATGCCCGGCGTCGCCGAATACCGCGTCTGGCTTGGTTGAACTCCGACGCCTTCCGTCGGCAATACCCGACCATGAAGACTCCCAGAGCCGCGACAATAAGCAACAATACCCGTCCGGAGAACGTCTCACCGGTGAACTCATTAAATTCAGAGCGTTCAATCCCAAAGAACTCATGCCATCCAAATAAACCCAGACCCACCCATGGGAGCAGTTTAGCGATGACATTTTCGATGCCACCGGGAAGGACCACGCCGTTCGCATCGGCGCATCCTCGCGCCCGCCGGACATCCAGAACACAGCGGGACAGCAGCGTTACCGCGATCATCGTAAACACCAACCGCCAAAAAACACTCTCCAGCTGAACGGCCAAATAGATAGGTCCGCTGGCCGCTAGGAGCAGTGGTAACAGTCTTTCCCTGGCATCCGCGGGTAAGAACGGTTGACCCCCCAACTCCAACACTTTCTTGACGTAGTGTTTCGGCGCATCAAGGCTTCGGCGTAATGCACCCGGCAGTCCGTAACTCTTGGTCAAATATCGAACCTCTAACTTGGGTGGTCCTGCCGCAAATTCCGGTTGGACCGAACGTCGTGGCTGAAAAACCATCACCACCGCAGCGAGCAAACATCCACCGACCAAAAGAGCGACCACGACTTGCCAAAGTAACGACGTGAGGGTCTCCGTCAGAACGAAGCCCGACATAACCGATGCAGTCACCCCGATCCAGCCAAGCGCCAGCCAAGGCCCAATCCGACCGAACAAAAGATCGAGGCGACGGAGTAACGTAAAACCCACTGGCACGATCAACAGGGTCAACAAACTTGAGGTAATGAGGCCACCTATGACGATGGTGGCAAACGGCGGCCAAATCTCGAACTCCCGCCCAGTGGCAATCGCGAGCGGCCACAAACCAGCCACAGTGGTTGCCATCGTCAATAAGACCGGTCGAGTTCGTTCTCGGACGGCAGCATAGGCGGCCGCACCAGGGCTCCACCCCGCGCCCAACACTAATTGCTGCATTCGATCAACGAGCAATATGGCCGGATTCACGGTCAAGCCAATCAGAGCGACAGCCCCGACCATCGCCATAGGCCCTAGGGCAACTCCTGCAAATACCATTGCCCAGGTTGCACCCAGTAAGGTAATCGGCAATGACAGGAGCACCAACACAGGCAGTGTGAGTGACTCAAACGTCATCGCCAGCACCAAGAACAGTAAAAGGATGACCGGTAAGATGACCTGTTGAAGCTGGTTGGTGGTTTCATCTTGCGGCGTCGTTTCGATGGTGAAACCCTCGGGTCTCGGCACAGCTCGCATCGCCGCAACCACCTGTTCTTCGATGGCTAGTCTCGTCGGACCTGTATCTTGGACACTGTTCTCAAAGTTGTAGTTGACGGTCGTTTCACGACGGCCGTTGTGATGCAAGATGACTCGCGGTGCCGGCATACGCCGCAGTGATGCCAGGGCTCGGATGGGGACCGCGCCAGCATCGGTCTGGACTCGTAATCGCTCCAAATCGCGTATCCCTCTTTCCTCCACTCGGGCATTGAGTCGCTCAACAACGACCGGGAGTTCTCGGCCGTTAGGCAACAAGAAACCGGTTTGCATTGTCACGCCTTCACGTCCGGCGAGACGCAACGCGGGCACGAGGTCGCTCACCGAAAGTCCCATCGATTCGATCACCTTCTCACGCGGTTCGATCCAAAATTCGTCCATCCCAGGACGATAGTTTTCCCAGGCGTCACGGATAGGTCCCATCGATTCAAGTTGGGAACGGACGCTCCGAGAAAGCGTCGTTAACTCACCGCTGTCCGGACCAGACAACACGACCTCAGCAGGTCCACCGCTAAACATCTCGACACCGCCTTTACCGCCACCGCCACCACGTCCCTTGCCGCCATCCCCCATGCCCCCTTCGCCGGGCCGCAGCACGTACATCCGTCGATCATTCCGATCAATTCGTCGGACGATCGAGCGCACGTCTTGGACTCCAAATCCAGGCGGCCGCACTTCTTCCTCGACTAAATGCACCGTCAAGGTTCCTTCATCTTCACGAATGAGGGCCTCCACCATGTCAACGCCCTCGAGTTTCATAACCGCACTCTCTAATTTCGCCATTCCGTCGCTGACGGTATTGATCGACGCCGATCCGCGCGCAAATTGAACAGACATTTCGACGGTATCGGCTTCGCGAACGTTAGAAGATCCTGAACTTGTCAACAGCCAAGGAAGTGCAACGACCGTGGTAATCAGCACTGCCGCCAGTGTTCCTGCAATCCAGGAAGGTGGTCGTCGTAGCGCGCCGGTCACCACACGCTCAAAAAAGATTCGTATGGCATCCGGCGGGACCGAGTCGCCCCTTAAGGCTCGCCGTTCTCGACGAATGGACAAATCTCGAACCACCGCCGGTGCCGACAGACGTTGCGCGAGCAGGGGCACCAAGCCTACGGCAACGCCCAAAGAAGCCAGCAGCGGCAACAGGATTGCCATCGACACCACCAAGATCATCGAGCGCATCTGCTCGCTATCGAAATCAACCAGTTGGAATGGCAGAAACACCACTGCCGTCGTGAGGCTCGCTGCGGTCATGGCACGAACCGTCCGTCGCAACCCTTCACGCACGGCCTCCGTTATTTCGGTGCCACGTTCGAGGCGTCTTTGGACCGCCTCAAACACCACCACGCTGTTGTCGATGACAAGCCCAATCGCAATCGCAAGGCCCATCAACGTGATGATGTTGATCGACTGGCCACTGAGGTAGAGGAGGGCGAGCGCCGCTAGAAGACTCATCGGCACCGCGATGCCAACCACGGCAACTGCACGCCATTGTCTTAAGAAAAGGTACAGCACCACGAGTGCAATCAAAAAGCCTGATCCGGCGAGCTTCCCTAAACGAGTAATTTGTTCTTCAATTTGTTCCGCCGCGTCAAAGCCGATGACCAGATCGATGCCAAGCGGTGCCACTTCGGCGCGAACTTCAAGAAGACGTTCCCTGAGGGACGCTCCGAGACGAACCAAGTTGGCACCTTGTTCCTGAAAAAGCACCAGTCCGACCGCTGGCTTTCCGTTAACCCGAAATCGAGACTCTTCGCGTGCCGTCCCGAAGGCCAGATCGCTGACGTGCCGTAACCGGGCAGCACGATTAGGCTGAATCTTCGCATTCGCCAACGAATGCATGCCGGGCGGCCGACCATCCAGCATCACGGCCTGACGCCCGCCCTCAGTCTCAAGTCCACCCACAAACTCTTGACGACCCACGTTCCGTCGCACCGCGTTACTGACTGTGTCGGTCGTGATACCAAGCGCACTCGCACGGTCTGGATCGACCGTGACTGTTACTTGCCGTCGAGCCCCGCCGTTCGGTTGCGCCTGACTCACGCCCGCCACCGATGCAAAACGCGGTGCAATTTGTTGTTCCACGAGGTCATACAGGGTGTTGATATCGCCGTCAGTTCTACCCAGCACATGAATAGTCATCACGAAACTGGAGAATGTTTCGGTGCCCGACGAGTTGACGTTGACGTAGGTGCCCGGCGGTTGCGACCGTTGCAGATCCGCGGCCAACCGCCGCAATTCAAGCTCGCGGACTTTAACGTCGCTACCGGCTTCGAAACGAACTCGAAACTGGCCGCTAGAACCGCTGATCATGCCCCACGATTCAGAGACCTTAGGTAAGGTCGCCACTTTCGCTTCCAGCGGCATCAGAAGATCGCGCTCAATCATTTCCGGTTCGCTACCGGACCGCCCAAACGCAACCGTTACCTGATCGCCCTCGAGCGCAGGGAAAAGCTCAACCGCCATCCGCTGCCAAGCGATCAGGCCGAGCAACACCACGCCGACAAAAAACATGGTCACCGCCACGGGTCGCTGAGTGGGTAGATCGATAATGCTCATCGAAGTCCCTCGAGGCGGTCTTCATCCTTCGAACCGTGAAAATCCGTCAATCCGAGAACCTTCATCGAGCTTGATTTACAACGTAGCTATCGGACCGACGGCCGGGATGCAAACGGTCGAGCAACAGGTAAAGACTCGGCAGGAAAAAAAGCGACCCTAACGTTGACGCGATTATCCCACCGATAATGGTGATGGCCATGGGCGTGCGCAGTTCAGCACCTTCGCCAGCGCCGAACGCCAACGGCAAGAGAACCAAGACCGTCGTTAATGTGGTCATGATAATCGGCCGCAGTCTTATGCCAGTGGCTTCAGCCAACGCGTCCATGCGCGATCGACCTTCCGTCATTAAGCGACGGGCGGTCGCCAGGAGCAATACGGCATCGTTAACGGCGACGCCGGCCAGCACAATCAACCCGAGCATCGCCATGACGCCTATCGGTTGACCTCCAGGTACCAGCGCTACTGCGACGCCAATCAACCCAAGCGGGATGGCGGCAAGCACCGTGAGCGGATGGATTAACGATTCGAATGATCCCGCGAGAACCATAAAGACGAGCACCAAGGCTAGAATCGCGGCCAGTCGCAACTCGGCAAACGTCCGCACACGCTCAGCTTCTTCTCCTCGCAAGCGTATTTGGAGGCCAGCAGGCAACGATACTTCTGCTAGTGCAGCGTTAACGGCACGAACCGCATTGGGATGATTGGAGCCTTCGGCAATTTGCGCAGTCACTAGCGCGGTCCGGCGCTGGTCTTGTCGAAATATCTCGCGCGCGCCTTCGGCTTCGACAAACCGCGCTACTTCGCCTATCGCAACCTTGCGCCCAGTGTTGGTTTGAAATATGACGCTGCCGAGGTCGTCGCGAGACGTCGTTCCGAGACGCAGCGTGACCGGACGCTCTTCATCGCCTGTAGAAAGCATGGTGACATCTCGGCCATCGAGGCTTGCCTGAAGTACCCGAGAGATGGTGGCAAGATCAACGCCGAGGCCATCGGCCATTGCTCGATCAAGTTCGATCCGCAATTCCGGCGGACCACCTTCAAATGACGAGCGAACATTCCACAACTCGTTCAGATCCGCTAATTTTATTTTGACAACGTCCGCGTAGCGCCTCAAATCGGTCAATGCCTGACCCGATATTTCAACCACTACAGGTGGTCCACTGGTACCCAGGGCACTGGCCACGGCCGATGATCCGACTTCCCAGTCAATGTCCGTTGATTCGCGTTGCTCGAGGATGGGTGCCAATTGATCGGCGAACTGACGACCTGTGGGTCCCGATTCCGACACACGTACCGTCACGCGAGAGGTATGTTCTTCGGTGAGCTCCGTGCGCACCATGCGGCTATCTTCGGGAAGTCGCCCGACCTCCGACAAGATCGCCACAACACTGCCTTCCCCAAATTGATTGATCAGCGACTCCACACCTTCGACCACGCGTGCCGTGGATTCAACCCGCTGTCCAGGTGGCCCAACAATACGAACCGAAAACTGGCGAGGATCGGCCGACGGTAACAACTCGGTACCGAGCCCAAGTAACTGCCAGCAACCAACCGCCGCAATCACGACACCCGAAAGAACGACCATCACGGGACGCTCGAGCAAGCGAAGGGCAAAGCGTGCAAATTTCGTCCGGATTTGAAGACCAGAATCGACACGCTCTGCAGGGATCGTTTCGGGCATGAACCAACGCGCGAGCGCGGGGATCAAGAACATCGCCACTGCCAACGATGCGAGCAATGAAGCAACCACCGTGAATGCAATGCCTTCGATAAGGCGCGCGGCCAACCCCTCCACGAAAAGCACGGGTAAAAACACCACGCAGGTCGTTAACGTCGACGCCGTGATCGCTCCCGCGACTTGTCCGGTTCCGGTCGCCGCAGCTTCGGATCTCGTATCACCCTCCGTCAATCGTCGATAAATGCTCTCGACCACGACAATGGCATTGTCCACGAGCATGCCCGCACCAAGCGCTAAACCCCCGAGCGTAATGACGTTGAGACTTTGCGATCCAAAGCGCATCAGAAAGAGGGCGGCGAGGATCGATACAGGCACCGCGGCAGAAACAACAAGCGTCGCCCCGATCGATCGTAAAAAGAGAGCAAGCACCGCAATGGCGAGCAGGATACCTGCACCGGCAGCCGTTTGTAGATCGTCAAGTGCGGCCACGACCAGCGAGGCATCGTCGCTGACTTCGGTCAGGGTGACGTTGGGCAAGTCTTGCGCCAGACCGACTACGGCATCGCGCACCGTGCGCGAAACTTCCACAGTATTTGCACCAGCCTCCTTGTAGATAGCGAGTCCGACACCTTCAATAGAATTCACGCGCACCAGATGATCGATTTCGCGATCAACCAGCGCCACGGTCCCGACATCGGACACGCGCACCGCTTGGCGCGTTCCATCAGCGCGTGAGATGTACGCAACAATCACACGACGAACATCGTCGGGAGTTCGAAATCGTGAAACACTTCGAACGAGCAAGACCTCGGCACCTTCTTCCAACGTGCCCGCCGAAATGTCCACGTTCTCATCAATCAGCCGAGCTTCGATAGCTGCAAGGGTGATGCCGTACGCTTCCATACGGTATCGGTCTAGCTGCACACGCACTTCCTGTTCGCGCCCGCCCGTAATTCGAACTTCTGCGACTCCCGGGAGTTGTTCGAGCCCTGGTGCCACTTGACGTCGAGCTAATCGTCGTAATTCTGCAAGGTCTGGTTGGCCACTGGGCGCACTCAAGCCAAACATAAGGACCGGCGCTTGGCGCGGATCAAACCGACGCACCAACACCTCGTCAACGGCAGGATCCGATGCCATCGGACCGACAGCTTTTTGTATATCGACCACGCCCAAATCGAGGTTCGTGTCCCAATCAAAAACGACGGTCGCTACTAACTTACCCGTCCGGCCGACTTGGGAAATCTCTCGAATGCCACGAACCGTAAACAAGCGTTGCTCGAGTTGCTCTCCGTAGATGCGTTCCATTTCGGTCGGAGGACGATCACCGCTACGAATGGAAATCGCCACGGTTGGACTCTGTAAGTCAGGAAGTAAATCGACCGGGAGTTGTTGGTACGCGAGCCAACCGACGAGCGCCATCGCAAACGCCATCACCGTGACCGCAATGGGCCGTTGCGTCGCCAGCCGTGCCGCGGATTCCGCTGAATTCAAGATCCTGTTACTCGGACACGTGCCTCGTCGGTAAGGGTTTCAAGACCGCGGATAACCACACGCTCTCCTGGGGACACGCCGTCAACCACCTCGATCCAATCGTCGTTACCGAGACCCAACGAAACTTCCTGACGCCGCGCGCGTTGACCGTCAATGACGAAAACCACATCACGACCCGCTCGTTCCGTTACCGCGTCGCGGGGAACAACCGCCACGTCTTGGTGACGATCGGTCACAATAGTTGCCTGAATGAACATGCCGGGTCGAAGCAATTCATCTCCGTTGTCCACCTCAACTTCCGCGCGGAACGTGTGGGTCGTCGCATCCATCGCGGGCGACAACCGCAACACCTTGCCCGTGATCATGGTGTTTTCGAACGCGTAATGTTCGATACGAACAGGCTGGCCCGGGCGGACCCGCGCAAGCTCCGGACCGACCAGATCGATATCCGCTATTAGGTTATCAATTGGCGCGATTCGGGCGACTTCGAATCCTTGCGTTACTTTCTGACCATCAGCGACGGGCTGGTTGTTGGCGTCCCTCGCCAACTGCAAAACAACTCCCGCAATAGGCGTTGTGATCCGCGTCTTTTCCAACGTGCGCTTACTGGTTTCGAAATTGTGCAGTGCATCTTCGTAGGTTGCGCGGGCACGAAACAAATCTTCCTCTGCAATCAACCGCCGGTCGAATAGCTGCTGACGACGATTCAATTCCTCATCGGACGCTTCGAGATGCCGCTGTGTCGCTTCAAGACGAGCGGCCAATCGGGCATCTTCACCGGTGATCTCAGCGACCAACCCATTCTTTTCGACGTGGGTACCTTCGGCAATTCGCTCGCCAGATTCGAGTCGAACCAGACGCAGGAAACCAGGTGTTTCCACGGTGAGCACAACGCTCTCCCGAGGCCGGAGCGTACCGGTCGTGACAATGGTGTCTTCGACGGCATCGGTCATAACATCGCTCACCTCAACCGGAATGCGAAACTCGACCGGAGGAGGGCTCGAAGTCTCTCCGCACGCGCCTACCAATAGCATCAGCAAACCGACGGTCATAGATTTGACGACAAACTTCATCGGTCCATCCTTGCGCTCAAGCGGGGGTTGGCGGACTCTATCTGATTCACCGGCATCCAGCGAATGGCGTCGACGATCACGGATTCGCCTTCGGTCGCATCACTGATGCTTAAACGCACCGTGCCAGCGGTAAGGTCAAACGTTCCTAAGTCGTTCCAGCCTCGTTCGGCGGCTGAGGCATCGAATTCGACTGGTCGTACCCGGTTGTCGGTCAACAACGTTACGTCGTATTGGCCCAATTCCGATCCGGAGTCCCCAGTCAATCTCGCCATCCGCTCACGTTTGGCATTTTCTTTGCCTCGCTTACGCATCTTTCCGCCAACGAAGGGAGAGTGGTAGGCGAGTTTCCACATCCCGGCTCGCGGTAACGTTGCGGTGAAGGTCGCGCGACGGGTACCGTTACCCGCCGCGATTCTGGCATAGGTCCGCCGGTATTTGCCCCAGCTCCGTGGCTCGTTACTGTCACGCGTCCACATACCAAATCCTCTGCCGGCGCCAAAAAGATCCGGCAAAACCGGAAGTCCCTGATCCATTTCCAAGGCCGTAGAGGTCGGACCCATCGAGAGCATGACGCTCGTGGCACCGTCATCGTCGGACTCCACTTGGAACTGAAAGTTGCTCAGTTGATCACCGTCGTCGTACTCGGTCGCAAAACCTGGGTCTAAATCATCAACGATAATCGATTGCTCGAACGGATCAGTCGCCCACTCGCTAGGTCTTACCCCAAGAAACGGGTCCGCAAAGGATCGTTGTTCAAAATCGATGTCCGGAATATCCAGACGCAACGCTTTTCGATTCAACGCCAAATACGGCTCAAGCCATATTTCAAGGGGAGGATCACGACTTAGCAGACCCACTTCCACCGATTGGTAACCGGCAAGCCGAAAAGGTTCGGTCTTGTTCCATGTAGGGGTCCAATCCCGAGACCATCTTTTCCTATTACCGCTCATGTAGCGCACGTGGAATAAGCCGGGTGCGGACTCGTCGTTACGGACGTGAAATCGAGTTTGGTACTGAGCGTTGGCATTGTCGCTTTCGGCGAGGCGCTCCGCGACCACGTTCGAGACAAGAAATCCCGGCAAGGCAGCCTCATTCAACCAGTCACCGATGAGGGGTTCAATATCGACGCCGACGTCCTTCGATGCCTGCACGAACTGATCCGCGTTAAAGTAACCACCCCGGTACCGGTCGACCAACACTGCCAATAACTTAGCAATCCGTTGACGACCCAATCCGTCATACAGTACGTCGGCGACCGCGCCGCCCTTTAACGCCATCACGTTCAGAACCTGTGCTGGATCATCGGAGGGGTCGAGTTCGGCTAGGGATGACGCAAGAGCCCGGTCCCACACGGCCGGACGTTGCACGGTATTCGCGATGATCGAATCGATAATTTCACCGCTATCCCCTTGAATCATGTCCGACATTGTTCCCATCATGGTGACGCCTATCTGGCTATCGAATTCGTGTGCCGAAAAATACCCTCGTTTTCCGGTAATCAGCCGGTTGAAAAGCTCATCGAGAACGTAGTTAAGCGCGATCGCACCCTGGCCCGTTGCGCTCGTTTGGTATGCAACAAAATTACGTGATGCACCCAGAAAAATGTTCCCGCCGGTGAAATCGTTGTCGAAAAAGCGCTCGATCACGTCGCGTTTAAAACCCGCAATACCGCCCTCGGCATCTTCCAGTTCTCGAAGTTCTTCAGGATCGTCAAAAAACCGTGCGAATCGTGCGGTCGGAAAGCTCGTTTCCTTAATCAAGACTATCCCTGGCAATGCCTGCACCGAATCCAATCGCCAGCCGCCACCAAACCCTCGTAACAGGTGGGGCGTTTCCACCAACGAAAATCCGTCGTACGGATAGGGCAAGCCATGACGAGCTGACTCTACTAATAGCTCTTCAATTCGTTCGCGAATCGAATCTTGGGCGTCGGCAAACAGGGCCAGGTTGTCGAGGTGCTTCGGACTTAAGAGGATTTCGAACGTGACACCATCGATATCCAACGAACGGCGTTCGAAAGATGACGCCAATAACGCCAAAGCGGGCACGGGGGATGGTGGACGAAACGCATACCGAACGCGATCGCTCAGCGAGTCCGACTCGGATAACGTGGTGCGCCGGCCGGGGCCCGCGACGAGCCAGCCTTCAGGCACGTCGACCGTGATGTCAACGCTGAAGTAATCAGGAGGATGCGTGCGGGCATCACCGTTCGGTGTGTCCGCGCCAGCACTCGGAAGCCAGCGAATACCTGGCATGAGGGCAACATAGTTTTGATCAAAAAGCCCCGGCATGAAACCTAACATTTGGAATGCCTCGGCCTCCGTCGGCGTGAGGGATAGGACATCGATGGCGGAATCGAGGTAGCCAAACGTCGTATTGGGCAATCCTGAGGCGACGATGCGTAGTGTACTAGTGGTGTTTGCCGCGACAGCCGCGTCAACTTGGAGAAGCCCTTGATCGTGAAGCCACTCGGCCGGGGTATTGTTCATCGTGACCTGCTCGACAACCAAGCCAGGATTGAGGGTCCAAAGCAGCGATGTCAGCGCTTCTCCAGGCGGCGTCGTCAAGGACAGCGTTACGTCAAATTCCAATGCTCGACCTGGATCAATTCGAACGTTGCCGCGAATTGCTAGCACGTCGGGCCGGAGATCATGACTCCGCTCCTGATGCGCCATTCGCCATTCCTCAAACACAGCCAACTCATCCCGGGCCTGTGTCGCCTGTATCGCAAGCGCGACCCCACCGGCCAACACGAGACTGACACCGCCCACACCGATGAGGAGTTTGCGGGCGTTGTCCGCGCGGGGGTGAACGATCCCCGCTAGCGCAATCAAGCCTGCCGCGATGAGACAGGACCAGAACGCCCGTTGACCGGCGCCGTCTGCGAGCAGAATCGGCATGAGATCGGACGGCAGGGAAGGGACCGCAAGTAATGGAGCTAGCGAGGGAGCCAAAAATCCTGGACTCATGAACATCGCCCATACCTGGAACACGAGTATGGCCGCTGCTATCAAGGTAACGACCAATCGATTCCTCACAATCAAAGTGAGACATGCCGTCAGCGCACACCAAAGCAGAAGAGACGTCATCGCCGTAATAAAAAATGAGATTACGGAGTAAGGCTCGAGGGTTCCTCCAGGAATGCCTAGGTTAATGGCAACGAAACCATAGATTTGCAGTGCCAAAAAGATAACGACCATCGGCAACCAAGTCATGAAGACCAGGGCTAAACAACGACCTAGCACAAGTTCAATGTTCGTGATCGGCCGGGTATCGAGGACCTCGACCATGCGATCACGGACGTCGCGATGACGAATGTCGAAAACCAGAAAAATCAGGCTCACGAGAAAGAGGATAACGGCGATAAATCCAGCGCTCGCCACCGCATAACGCGGGTTCATCGACCCGAGGCTCGCCGACAAGCCCGATCCCATCGCGTGCATGAAAAAAGTCTGTCCAGCCATAACACAGACGAAGACCACCGAGAGAATAGTGAAGGGCCAATAGCGAGCCAAACGCCGCGTCGAGCGTACCTCGGCGCCAGCAATCGCCTTAATCATCGCGACGTTCACGAGACCGCTTCCTCGATTTTACGTTCGTCCGTATCCATCACAGACGACATATCAAGCAATTCACCGTCCTGCCGAGCCACGGTTGCCCGTCCGCGCGCGGACATAAACGCCATGTAGCTTTCTTCCAGCGTGGTCTCGTCAACTCGGGTTGCGCCAGGAGGTATCCCATTCTCTGATGCAATGGCACGCAGCGTGACTTGACCACCAGCTGAAATACGTGACACCACCTCATGGTTCTGTTCCGCCAACTCGGCTTTTTCCACCGACGTAATCAATTCAAAGACCGCGCCCACCGAGCTTCGAAATAATTCTGCCGGTGAACCAGAAAAAACGGTTCGACCGGTATCCAAAATCGAGATCTCACGGCACGCAGCACCGAGGTCAGCCACAATGTGCGTTGACAATAAGATCGTTCGATCACGACCAATTTCTTCCATGAGCTTCCGAAAGCGTATGCGCTCTTCAGGATCCAAGCCGACAGTCGGTTCATCGACCACCAAAATCCGCGGCTCGTGAACGAGCGCTTGGGCGACTCCCAATCGTCGAACCATCCCGCCCGACAGTTGCTTAACTTTTCGATACGCCACGTCGGCAAGACCCACTTGTTCAATGACGTGTTCCACGCGTGCGCGACGGACTTTTCGACCAAAGAGCCCCGACAGCTGAGCCAGCGTATCCACCACTTCGATGACCCGATGCGAGCGCCAACCTCCAAAGTCCTGGGGTAAATAGCCGAGCAGTCTTCGCACTTCGCGCTGTTGCTTGGTGACGTCGAAGCCGCAGAGTTCCACGGATCCCTCGGTGGGTCGAATCAACGTGCATAGAATCCGCATCAGCGTGCTCTTGCCCGCACCGTTGGGCCCAAGCAATCCGTACACACCAGTCCCGCAAGTGAGGTTGACACCGTCGAGGGCAACATGACCGCCTTTATAAACATGGCGTAAGTCATGGACTTTGATGCTTGGACTTGCTTCGTCGAGTTGCGACGCGGATCGATTCACCGATATAGCCTGTTCAAACTACCTGCACCGTAATGAAAACCATCCCATTACGGTTCGTTTTGAGATCAATAATGTAACCTATACGTTACATTTAATGCAAGAACAGCAGTACCCCGAGTGAAACGGTGATGTCCCGTTTGATTGAATTCATGGCGTCGTCAATTTGCCTCATCAGCCACGGCTAACGCTTCCTCACGGTCTCGCTTCGCGCGCGAAATGATGTACTGCCGAAT
>CAJWCW010000026.1 GCA_913030615.1 uncultured Gammaproteobacteria bacterium
ACGAATTCTCCGTATGCATGCGCTCGCCCAGGGCAAAGCGAAATGTCTCTCCTTCGAGACGGACGTCCTGTTCACACTTGCTTACTAGGTACATCTCGATTCGGCCTTTCGACGGGTTATACCGGGCGAAATGCTCGAACGCCCCGGCATCAAAGTCGGTGCCGAATCGTTCATTTAGATGACGAAGTATGTTTCGATTGAATTCGGCGGTCACGCCTTCAGAGTCGTTGTAGGCTCGATTCAGAACGGATTCAGATTTCTTGATGTCAACGCCGATTAGGAACCAGCCTTCATCGCCAACGACGTCTCGAACTCCTTCCATAAACTTCGTTGCATCCGCAGGCTCAAAATTTCCGAGGCTGGATCCCGGGAAAAAGGCAACTCGCGTCAAGCCATCGACGCTTGACGGAAGGCTGAATGGGGCGGAGTAATCAGCACAGGTCGGGTACACGTGTAACCAACGATAATCGTCTGCAATTCCATGCGACGAATGCAAGAGGTGCTCACTGGAGATATCCACCGGGACGTACGCTTTGGGACGACATGACTCCAGTAGGACACGGATCTTTGTACTGCTTCCGCTTCCATATTCAATCAGACAAACACTAGAGCCGATGGCCTCGGCTATTACGGTCCCATGCGTACGCAAAATTGAAAGCTCTGCACGCGTTAGGTAGTACTCGGGTAGCTCGGTGATCGCCTCAAATAAATTTGAACCCCGCTGGTCGTAAAAGAATTTAGGCGAGAGCTTCTTCGGATCGGTCCGCAGTCCTCGTTTGATCTCCGACTGCGCATCAACCAGAGGAGGTTGTTGATCATGCAGCTCGATCTCATCCTTTAATCGATTAGAGCTTCGCGCCATTTCTCACTAGCCTAATACCGGTAAATTGCCATCGATCTTTGGCATAGAAAAAGTTTCGGTAGGTATTTCGAACATGGCCTTCTGGAGACCCGCAAGATCCCCCGCGCAGTACCATCTGGTTGGCCATGAATTTGCCGTTGTACTCACCAAGGGTGCCCGACAGCGGTCGGAATCCAGGATAGGGCGCGTAACTCGACATCGTCCACTGCCAACATTCATCGAGTAATTGCTGCACGCCATTTCCCGCCGCGCCCCGTGGGTGAAAAAATGGCGTTGTAGTCAATGCCACTTCATTCACAGCCTGTTTAGCCACATGTTCCCACTCGAATTCCGTTGCAAGCCGAGCGCCCGACCAGCGCGCGAAGGCATCCGCTTCATAAAAGCTAATGTGGGTAACCGGTAACGTGGGGCGTAACTCGGATTCACCGGCCAACGTGTATTCGTACCAGGTCGAATCACGCTGGGTCCAGTATTCTGGAGCTTGCCAGGTGCGCTCGCTTGCCTCTCGCCAACCATCGGACAACCACAACGATGGTGTTCGATAACCGCCGTCCTCAATAAATGCTAGATATTCCTGGTTCGTCACCAAGCGTTCGGCGAACTCGAAATCTTCCAACCAAACACGATGCTGCGGCGTTTCGTTGTCAAAACAGAACGGCTCGTTTGATTCAGCCCCAACCATCACCAACCCACCCGTTATGGGCACATACGACTGCGGGCGGCTCGGCGCGAAATTATCGTCAGCTCCAGGCTGATAGGCCGGGCGTAACGGATTATGACCCAGAATAAATTTCAGGTCGGTAACGATTAATTCTTGGTGTTGTTGCTCGTGATTTAGGCCCAGCATCGTTCGTGACGCCACGGGGTCTTTCGCCCCCTGTCCCGAATCGAGCAGCATGGCCATGGCGACATCAACATATCGTCGGTAATTGTGTATCTCGTCGAGGGTTGGCCGTGACAAATTGCCCCTTTCAGCCCGCGGATGTCTCGACCCAACACCTTCGTAATACGAATTGAATAACTCGGAGTATTGATCGTCGAAGACTCGATAGTCGGCGAGATAGGGTCTCAGCAAGAACGTTTCAAAAAACCAGGTCGTGTGTGCGAGGTGCCATTTAGGCGGACTAACGTCGGCGGTCGGCTGGACGCCATGGTCATCAACGGAAAGCGGTCGACAAAGATCCTCCGTTTTCGATCTTACATATCGGTACGCATCGCTGAGTACCGCCACTCGTGGCGCAGCCGCTGACATCTATTCCCCCGATCAAGCGCACCAGCATAGGTATGGGTTTCCTGTTTTGCAATTTGGCATGAGCCCTTGGATCAGGAAGCCACGGTTATGTGTCTCAAACTAGAATAGATAAGCGCGATACGACTAGCTTCAAACGGTGGCTTTATGTAGCCGTAGTGGCGTGCTGCGGGATCAACAACGACGATATAGGGGGAGTGTTCGATCAAGTACCCGATCTCAGAACCAACCGTTTCTCCCCTTCGATAGCCTATCCCAAGCTGAAGCCCAAACGATTTCACCGCCGCCCCGCTGCCTGTTAGTCCAATAAACGTTGGCGAAAAAGCCTTGACGTATGCCTTCATCGCGTTTTGGTCGTCTCGCTCAGGATCTACCGAAACAAGTATTCCTTGAAAGCCCTCCGTCGCGTCATTCCTCGTGCTGTCGGCGTCTATTAAACGTTCGGCTTGTCCGAGAATCGACATGGTGACAGGGCATATGTCAGGACATCGTGTGTACCCAAAAAAGATGAAGGACCAGCGCCCATCGAAACGTCTGATGTTGAAAGGATGGCCTGCCTGGTCGAACAGCAGGGGATCGGAGATCTCGAATGGTTCCGGTAACGCGACCAAGCCGAGGGATTCAAGCTCCGCCACGGAAAGGTGCCGCGGGGTTTGCCCCAGCCAAAGCATCCCTGCCACCGCAAGTAACAAGATCGAAATTAGTGTGACTGCGTTACGCATGCCATAAAACCGCGATCAACTGCTCGTCATTCAGGTCACCCCGGGTAGATAGTGGTCTACCAGGAGGGCCAGAAAGAGTAGTGTGAGGTAGGTAATGGAGTAACGAAACGTGCGAATAGGGGCCCTTTTAACTTGTTTCTTGAACAATGCTACCGCCCAGAAAACGAACACGACGCCGAGCACAAGCGCGACTAACAAATATGGCCATCCACTCATGCCAATGCTGAACGGGAGAACGCTACACACCAACAAGATCAGTGTGTAAAACAATATCTGGCGACGCGTATAGGCCTCTCCATGGGTAATCGGCAACATGGGAACCTTCGCCTGTTCATAATCTGCTTTCCGGTCGAGTGCTAAGGCCCAAAAATGGGGAGGCGTCCAGGCATAAATAATTAATACCAACAGCAAAGCCCCCGGTTCAACAGTATTCGTGACAGCGGTCCAACCGAAAAGTGGCGGCGCGGCGCCGAACAAGCCGCCGATGACGATGTTCTGTGGCGTCGCTCGCTTCAAGTAAAGCGTGTAAATCACCCCGTAGCCAATCCAAGACGCCAGATTGAGGAGTGCGGTCAAAGGATTGACCAAATAATAGAGGATTACGAAGCCAGCTAACCCCGTGATGCCCGCAAACACGAGCCCTTGCGACGCCGATACGCGACCCGTCGCGACCGGACGATTTTGTGTTCTTGCCATCCGTAAATCGATCTGTGCATCAGCGATATGGTTCACAGCTGCCGCCGATGCAGCAACTAGCGCTATGCCCATTAACCCATACAAAATGATATTCGGAGGGACCGCTCCAGGAACAGAGAGAAACATACCGACGGTCGCACACATCAGCATCAGTAAAACGACACGTGGCTTACAAATTTCAAGATAATCGCGCCACGCAGGGCGCACGTTGTCGATTAACACATCGCTCACTGCAGTCGGGTCCTTTTATGAGAGTGGGATTCCTGCGTCTGGCCGAGCGAACTATTAACGGTGAGCACCATTAGCAGTAACACTGCGCCGCCCGCATTGTGTAATACCGCCACCGAAAGCGGTAGATCAAAGAGAATATTCGAAATACCCAGAGCCCACTGCAACCCTAAGACGCTACCGAGGGCCCAGCCGAATGGGCGAGAGCGAAGATGAAATACCAACAATCCAACGAACAATAGAACGATGACAGCTCCCAGGCGATGCGTCACCTGAATCGCGATACGGGCATCACTGTCTAACTGACCGCCCAGGTAGTTGGGCCCAATGGTCTGTGTGAAATCAAATCCGCGTTCAAAGTCCATCGAAGGCAAGAGCTTGCCGTGACAGGCCGGGAAATCCGGACACGCTAGGGCCGCGTAGTTCGACGTTACCCACCCACCAACAGCGATCTGCAAAATGACTGCGCCCAAAGCGAATTGTGCCAATTTTCTCGGAACGGCCATTGCACCGATGGTTGGCCACAGCGATGTCGCATACCACCAAAGTAGCGACAAAGTTGCGAACCCTCCCAACAAGTGGGCCGTCACAACCTGCGGCCAAAGTTTAAGAGTTACCGTCCACGCCCCAAATGCTCCTTGCACGATTACTAAAGCGGTTAGCGCCACTGGTATCACAAGACGTTGGCCTTGAAACCAGGCCAACCCGACTATGCACAGACAGAGTACGCCTAGGCCGGTGGCAAAATAACGATGCACCATTTCTGGCCATGCCTTGTCTGGTTCGACAACAATGCCTGGGAATCGCGCTTCCGCCTGACGAATTTGCTCAACCGATTCCGGTACACCGAGCATTCCGTAACAACCTGGCCAGTCTGGACACCCCAGCCCCGCGTCAACAAGCCGCGTATATGCACCCAGAACGACAACCACACACGCAACCGCGACTGCGATGCAAACTAGTGCACGGAGTCGTCCCAGAGAATTCACGGCCTCGCCCTTGCCCCCTCCGACGACCGATGGCGTGTACCAACGAAGCGAACCCTTGGTCCGAATAGATTGCCGCTCATGCGACCTAACTCCCTAGATTAAGACCACCCTAGACTTTC
Source organism: uncultured Gammaproteobacteria bacterium (assembly GCA_913030615.1). Lineage (GTDB taxonomy): Bacteria > Pseudomonadota > Gammaproteobacteria > Pseudomonadales > Azotimanducaceae > UBA11889. The sequence goes on from CAJWCW010000026.1 coordinate 4,866, forward strand.
AAACGCGTCGTCGAAGACTCTGCAACACCGGGTAAGTATCGGGCTCGTAACCCCGCCAGATGCGGAAAGCTTCTGCTGCTTGTTCAACCAACATACCCAATCCATCGGATGCGCCTAGCGCAACCTTTTGTGCCCAGGCGACAAATGGCGTATCGCCGTCTGAACGGTAGTAAAGATCGTAGCAGTATGCGTTTTGCAGTCTTCCTGTATCCACTATCGCTCCTTCCCCATCGATTCCGGCGGAAGTCGCGTTGATCACGATGTCCCATACGCCATCGACCTTATCCAGTCCGGTCCAACCCACCCCTTCAAACTCATCGGCCAAATCGCGTGCTTTTTCCGGTGTGCGATTCGCAATCATGACGGCTCGGACGGAAGCTCGCAGCAATGGACCAAGAATTCCCCGAGCTGCACCGCCCGCTCCGAGAATAAGCACGCGGGCATTGGTCGTAGGCCATCCTAGACGCTCCAAGTCACGTATAAGACCGACCCCATCTGTATTAAACCCCTCGAAGCCTTCTTTCGTTATGCGTATCGTGTTCACTGCTCCGGCCTCGCGACTGTACTCGTCACGGTGATCAACCCAAGCGCTCGCCCGCGACTTAAACGGCACCGTCACGTTTAAACCGCAACCGCCCGCGTCAAAGAACTCGACCAGTCGAGCCTCGAAACCATCGACGGCCGCCTCAATGGCCGTGTACACCAACGAGTCTCCCGACTGTTTCGCAAAAGCTCGATGAATTGCCGGCGAGAGGCTGTGCGTTACTGGGTTGCCAATGACAGCGTACCGATCCGAGCTCACCGCAGAACCTCGCCGGTCGCAGCAACCCGTATTCGGCTCGGTCCTAGCGATGCGGAGGTGCTACCAGGTAACACATAATCCACGAGACTCCCGAAGCCCTTCCCGACGTCGTCCTGGCGAGTCTTCGGTTCTTCACCCGAACGATTCGCTGACGTTGAGACCAGTGGTCCGCCAAAACGACGGGCCATCTCACGGGCTTGTTCGTGACCGGGCACGCGAACGGCCACCGTCCCACGCCCTCCCGTTATCCACGCGGGAAATCGGTGAGTCTCCATAATCCAGGTCTCTGGACCTGGCCAACTATTCACTACCTTCTCGCGTTGCTCCTCATTCAAGCCTGCAAGCTCTGCCGAGAATTCTGCTGCCTGACCGCCAATCACAATTAACCCATTTCGAATAGGTCGACGTTTCAGCTCGAGTATTCTTTGTACGCTCGCAAAGGAATAAGCGTCGCACGCCAGGCCCCAAACTCCTTCACAGGCGTGCGCAACAACTCCGCCAGCCATTAGGATTGCGGTGGCACATTGAACTTCATCGTCAATCATTCACCGTCCAGCGATGCTTGAACCGAACGATTTTGTTCTGCCACCTTCTCCCGATTCTGAGAACGATCTTGCAACAACCGCTCGGCGAGCGTCTCGTTCCCAAGTGCTAGGATCTGCGCAGCCATGTAGCCTGCATTCTTAGCGCCAGTTCGACCCACCGCGACCGTAGCCACAGGAATGCCGGGCGGCATTTGCACGGTTGAAAGCAAAGCATCAAATCCCGAAAGGGATCCCGCATCCATAGGCACGCCAATCACAGGTCGCGTCGTATGAGCGGCGACTGCACCGGCAAGATGAGCGGCCAATCCTGCTCCACAAATAAATACGTTACACCCTCGTGTCTCAGCATCGCCAACGTATGCGGCTGTTTCGTGAGGTGTTCGATGGGCCGAACTCACCCGAACTTCGAACTCAATGCCCAATTCACCGAGGACCTCCGTCGTGGATTCCATCACCGGCCAATCCGACTGGGATCCCATTAAAATTGCTACCCAGCTCATGTTTGCCTCCTATGTTCCGAAGCGCGCCGAATATACAGACCGCGTTGACTGGCGACAAATGAAGCTAGCTTCGAGGGCGACAGACACGCTGTTCGTACAAATTTAACCCCGGTCGTTTCTAAATTCTCGTCCAACACCTCCTTAATGCATCTTCTCTGGTTATTTGCACCAGTATGTCCGCGCTTACCTTTCAGGCAAAATTGCGTCTCATCGGAGCTGTTTGGCGAATTTCGCTAATCTATTTCAATGGCGCAACTCAACATTCTCGAGTTCCCTGACCCGCGATTACGCCAACGAGCGTCGCCCGTCGAGCGAGTAACTCCACGTGTTACCGCACTGATCGACGATATGCTGGAGACGATGTACGCCGCACCTGGGGTTGGGTTGGCAGCATCGCAGGTCGATGTGCACAAGCGAATCGTTGTTGTTGATGTTTCCGACTCCCACGATCAACCCTATGCACTCGTTAACCCAACGATTGAAGTGCTCGGTGGGTTACAACAGCGCGAGGAAGGCTGTCTCTCGGTTCCCGGTTTCTTTGAGCAGGTTGAACGCGCTGATCGAATTCGGGTTTTAGCCCTCGACAAACTGGGCAATGCTCAAGAATTTGACGCCGATGGGCTACTTTCTGTCTGTATTCAGCACGAGTGCGACCATCTCGAAGGCCGTCTGTTCGTCGACTACTTGACCGCTCTAAAGCGCAGTCACATCCGCAAAAAACTCGTCAAACGAACGCGAGCTTAAGCCGATGCGATTGGGGTTCGCGGGCACGCCAGAATTTGCCGCCATCATACTTCGCGATTTAATTAAGACCTCTCACGACGTCGTGCGAATACTCACTCAGCCCGCTCGCCCCACCGGGAGAGGGCGTAAGTCCCTTTCAAGTGCAGTCCAGCAAGAGGCTGAACGCCACGGCATTGTTTGCGTTACGCCAACCAATTTGAGGGGTCGCAAAGACTTGGTTGCGGACCTCGACCTCCTCGTCGTCGCGGCCTACGGAATGATTCTTCCTACAGAAATATTCCACGGGCCACAATTTGCTAGTTTGAACGTCCATGCTTCGCTATTACCCCGATGGCGTGGTGCTGCACCCATCGAGCGAGCGATCATGGCCGGCGACAGCGAAACGGGGGTATCTATCATGCAAATCGAAAAAGCATTAGACGCGGGACCACTTTTTGCTCTCACTCATCACCCATTAAGCGGCGACGAAACCGGCGCCTCTCTCTCTAAGACACTGGCCAGGATCGGGAGTGCCTCCTTAATTGAAGTGCTTAGAGATTGGAGCGACCTCCCGAAACCTTCGCCCCAAGACCACCAACGGGCCACCTACGCCTACAAACTGACACCCGCCGACTCTCTCATTTCTTGGACGACCCCCGCAGTCGATATCGAGCGTATTGTTCGAGCCCTGTCTGATCGTAGCGCCGCATACACTACGCTAGGAGACAATCGGATACGTATCTTGAAGGTTAAGGTTCTAGAAGGTTCTGCCAACCCCGGCGAACTAGTCAAAACGAACGAAGGGTTTGCCATCGGGTGCGCTGATGGACTTCTATTGCTGGACACAGTCCAATTGAATCGAGGTCAAGGCAAGCCGATGTCCGCTGATGATGCGGCCAACGGTCACGCTGATCTATTTTCTACTGGGATCCAATACGATGTCGTTGGTTGATCCGCGGGTTGCGGCAGCGCGTTCCATCAGCGCCGTAACCACGGGTAAGTCGCTCGAACGAGCACTAAGCGCCTATCGCGATCATCCAGACCGGGGTCTTATATTCGAGCTTTGCTACGGCGTGGTTCGTCACTGGTTTTCATTATCAAAGCAGCTCGATTCGCGACTAAAAACGCCCCTTCGCAAAAAAGACTACGACCTGTATTGCTTAATACTGGTCGGCAGTTACCAACTACAAAACTCTGCGATCGCGGACCATGCCGCTGTAAACCTTACCGTTGAAGCAGCCCGACATCTGGGCAAGGACTGGGCATGTGGGCTCGTGAACGCGATTTTAAGGAGACCAAGGGAATCGGTCGATCAAAGCGACGAGACACGCTTTGAAGCACCCTCTTGGTTAATCCGATCCATCCAACGCCACTACCCGGATTCCGCGGAAAACATTCTTCGAGTAAACAACACCCGGGCCCCTATGACTTTACGGGTGAATAGAAATCGGCAAACGGCAGAATCACTAGCCCAAATTCTTCTCAACGAAGGCATACCTACGATTCCCGGCAGCCTGACAAACGCCTTGTCGCTGGTGACGCCGCAAGCCGTAAACACAATCCCTGGATACAGCGAAGGATGGTTTACGGTTCAAGACGAAGCATCCCAACGCGCCGCACACTTGTTGGAGCCGCAACCTACAACTCGGGTGCTTGACGCATGCGCAGCACCAGGGATAAAGGCTTTGCAACTCCTAGAAACATGCGCCGACATCAAGTTAACTGCCATCGATATCGACCCGACGCGGGGCTCCTACGGCACAGATGAGTCGCTTCGGCTCGGCCTTCCATTTGAGCTTCGTGTTGGCGATGCAACTCGCCGGGATTGGTGGGACGGTGAATTATTTGACTCGATTCTTATCGATGCTCCTTGCACCGGTACCGGCACGCTCCGGAGAAAACCTGATATCAAGGTGCATCGGACCCTTGAGGACGTTGTCGTTTTACAGCGCAAACAACAAGACCTACTCACCAACCTCTGGCACATGTTGGCTTCTGGGGGTACTCTGTTATACAGCACTTGTTCGATCCTGCCAGACGAAAACGATTCCGTGATTCACAACTTTCTGGATCAAACCACCGACGCGGCGGCGGTACCCATCGACGCCGATTGGGGCCATGCGACGCTCTTTGGCCGTCAATGTTTACCCATAGAGCGGGGCCCCGACGGGTTTTTTTATTCGCGAATAGCCAAGCTGCCGTGACGGAATCATGAAAATCTTAATTCTGGGCGTTGGCAAGGTCGGGGGAACCCTTGCAGAGCATCTCGCGGGCGAGTCATTTGACGTTACCGTCGTTGATCTTAACGAACACCGTTTACGTGAATTGCGCGACCGCCTCGACATACGCACTGTGCATGGTCATGCGTCGCAGCCCGACGTCCTCCAACGGGCAGACGCGGATGATGCCGATATGCTGATTGCGGTGACTGGTAGCGACGAAGTCAATATGGTTGCCTGTCAGGTGAGCTACTCGCTATTCAAAACGCCAATGAAAATTGCTCGAATTCGAGCGTCGGCGTATCTGACGGGGTCCGACTTTTTTACTCAAGATCACATGCCGATCGACGTGCTGATCAATCCCGAGCAAGTGGTCACTGACCAAATCAAGCAACTATTGCAGCACCCCGGCGCTTTGCAGGTGCTCGACTTCGCCGATGGACGGGTACAGCTCGCGGCAATGCGCGCATATCCCGATGGCCGACTGGTCGGTCAGCAAATCATTGCCTTGCGCGACCACATCCCAAATGTCGAAACGCGAGTCGCGGCAATTTTTCGACGTGGCCAGCCTATTACACCCCGTTGGGACACTGTCGTGGAGGCTGAGGATGAAGTTTTCTTTGTCGCCGCCGCTGAAAATATAAGCGCTGTTATGGAAGAATTCCGGCACGTCGAAAAGCCTTTCAAACGCGTCATGATCGCAGGGGGTGGAAACATCGGCGAGGCATTAGCCCGGTCCATTGAATCCTCTTTTTCCGTAAAGGTGCTTGAATTTAGCGAGGAACGCGCCGACGCCGCGGCACAACGGCTTGATTCGAGCGTCGTAATTCTCGGCGACGCCACAGATCGAGATCTTCTTATTCAGGAAAACATAGAGCGCACTGACGCATTCTGCGCTGTGACTAATGACGATGAAGTTAACATCATGTCGTCGATGCTGGCTAAACAGCTGGGCGTCCGTCAGGTGATGACGCTTATCGGTAAACCCGCATACGTGGACCTGATGCATGAAGGTTCGATCGACGTAGCAATATCTCCACAGTTAGCCACCACGAGTACGATTCTCACGCACGTTCGTCGCGCGGACGTGGCCCGAGTTCACAGTCTACGTCGGGGAGCGGCAGAAGCCATGGAGGCCGTCGTGCATGGCAACGACCGCAGCAGCAAAGTGGTGGGCCGCAGGCTGATTGATCTAGGACTTCCAGAAGGCACAACGATAGGAGCGCTGGTCCGTAACAATAAGGTCCTAATCGCCCACGATGAGCTACAAATAGAGTCCGAGGACCACGTCATATTATTTCTCACCGATAAAACACGAATAGGTGCTGTGGAGCGCCTGTTCCAGGTTAATTTCAACTTTTTCTGATATGCACCTAAACGTCATTCTTGGTGTCACAGGCACATTACTGATGCTATTCAGTTTGACGTTGCTGATGCCAATTCTTGTTGCGGTGATTTATGCAGAGAACACCGTTCCCACGTTCTCCATGGCGTTTGCGATCACCTTGGGCGTTGGGTTTGTGCTCTGGTGGTTGAAACGTGATGGCGTCGAGCTGCGCAGCCGAGAAGGCTTCCTGGTGACCGTGCTTGCTTACCTGGGGCTCGGCCTATTTGGTGCGCTTCCTCTTGCACCACTACTTGGATCCAGCATCACCGAGAATTTTACCGATGCAGCCTTCGAGTCTTTTTCCGGAATCACAACCACGGGGGCAACAGTCCTAACAGGGCTCGACGCGCTGCCGCGATCCATTCTCTTCTATCGAGCCCAACTCCAGTGGCTCGGCGGGATGGGGATTATCGTTCTCGCCGTTGCAATCCTGCCCATGCTCGGCATCGGCGGTATGCAACTCTATCGGGCAGAAACGCCAGGGCCCGTTAAAGACACTAAGCTGAAACCACGCATCACTGAAACCGCCAAGTCACTTTGGTACATTTATCTCGGCATTACTGTTGCTTGCGCTACTTCGTACTGTGTTGCCGGCATGGACGTCTTCGATGCCATCTGCCATGCCTTTTCAACCGTTGCAATCGGTGGTTTCTCGACGCACGACGCTAGCCTAGGATTCTTTGATAACGCGGCTATCGAAGGCGTTGCCATCTTCTTCATGGTGCTCGCCGGCATTAACTTTTCCCTGCACTTTGGTGTGTTCCAGCAAAGACGGTTAACGCCTTACTTTCGCGACATTGAGGTTCGACTATATCTTGTAATACTAGTTGTCGTAGCGCTCGGCGCCGCGTGGATACTTAGCGCATATCCGGAGGCTTCCACAAGACCAATACGAGACGCCTTATTCCAAGCCGTTTCGATCGCTACAACGACAGGCTTCACAACCGCAAACTTCAGCACTTGGCCATCTGTTATTCCGTTTCTTCTGTTATTCGCGGCTTTTGCCGGGGGGTGTGCCGGTTCTACGGCAGGCGGCATAAAAATATACCGCGTCCTTTTGATATTCAGACAAGGCCTCCGCGAAATGCGTCGCCTGGTGCATCCCAATGGCATTTTCCACATTAAAATGGGCCATCAGTTGGTATCGGATCGAGTCGTTGACGCCGTCTGGGGCTTTTTCGCTGTCTATTTGATGTTTTTCGTGGGTTTGTTATGTGCGCTGCTTGCAATATCTGATTTGGATTTTGTTAGCGCTTTCTCGGCAATTGGTGCTTGCCTAAATAATTTGGGTCCCGGGCTAGGTGATGTGGCGCTTAGCTATCAAGCGCTTTCTGCGTCCAGCAAGTGGCTGCTCGTGATTGCCATGCTTCTTGGCCGACTTGAAATATTCACCCTTCTCGTCCTTTTGACCCCCGATTACTGGCGAAGCTGACCTCGGTATGTCGGAAACACGAAACAAGATGATCATTCACCATGCCGGCGCTTTGCATAAAGGCATAACAAATCGTGGGGCCAACGAACGCAAATCCCATTTTCTTCAGTGCGTTCGACATTTTTGTCGATTGAGCCGTTGTCCCGGGCACTTCAGATCCTTGGTGCCAACTATTTTGCAGCGGTTTGTTCTGAACAAAAGACCAAAAAAAATTTATGGGCTCCTTCATCTCATTGAATAACCGCGCATTAGTAAGCATCGCATTGAGCTTGCCCCGATGGCGGATTAGTCCGCTGTCCTCCAACCAGCCGGACTGCTCTATGTCAACCACCTTTGCAAGCGCCATTGGGTCAAAATCAAGAAACGCATGCCGCATGCGATCGCGCTTATTCAGGACCGTCAACCAGCTGAGTCCCGCCTGCATACTTTCTAGGGTCAATCGTTCAAAAAGCGACCGCGGATCGTACGTCGGAACGCCCCACTCGTTATCGTGATAATGGGTGCAGGCGACGCTCGAACTAGCCCACCCACATCTCAATCGTGGTTCCAAAACACGTTCCCCCTTCACCGCCTCTACTGTATTTTGACCGAAACCGAACCATCGCTTAGATTGCCGACAGCCCACAACGGTTAGAAATCTTGGTCTTCATCTCATTTGTACCCCCAACGAAACGGGCCCCGCTCATCGAAGCTTCTATGAGACCGACATCCTGATTGCGTTACGCTCATTCTTATTCTATTGCGGCTATATCCCGGTAACCGTCGTATGGGGAGCGCTGTCTGTTCTGATCGGCTGGTCCCTTCCGTTTCGACATCGCTACCAATTCATAGTCGTCTGCTGGACGAAATTATCGCTTTGGTGGCTCCGAGTCACCTGCAAGATCGATCACGTGATCATTGGAAAAGAGCATTTGCGTCATGGTCCTTGTGTGTTGCTCGTGAAACATCAAAGCACTTGGGAGGCTCTTTTCATCCAAACTTTAGTTCGCCCACAGACAACGCTCATCAAAAAAGAGTTGCTCTGGATTCCGTTCTTTGGATGGGCATTCGCACTACTACGACCCATCGCTATTGATCGCAAACGCCCGCTCGATGCATTGCGGCAATTAATTGAACGGGGGAGCGCACGTCTCGACGAGGGCGTATGGGTGACCCTATTCCCCGAGGGGACTCGATTGGCCGCTGGCAAGAGAGCTCCCCTACAGCGCGGCGGCGCCGCCCTGGCATCTGCAAGTGGGAAACCTGTGATCGTGGTCGCCCATAATGCTGGTCATTGCTGGCCCGCTCATTCATTTAAAAAACATGCGGGAACCATTCAGGTCCGGATCAGTCATCCCATTGCAAGTGATGATAAAAAACCTAGAGAAATCAATAAGTTAGCGGAAGAATGGCTGGATCTGACGATGCGCGAGCTCGACGTCTAGACATCCAAATTTGCAACCGAAAGAGCATTCGTCTCGATAAATTCACGACGCGGTTCGACCTGACTGCCCATCAGCGTCGTGAAAATATGATCCGCGGCGATCGCATCTTCTATCCTTACCCGAAGCATACTCCGCGTTGCCGGATCCATCGTGGTGTCCGCGAGTTGATCTGGATTCATTTCTCCAAGGCCTTTATAACGCTGTATGTCTGTGCCTCGCTTCGCTTCCGCAAGAATCCACTCCAACCCTTCGCCGAAACTCTCTATCTCCTTGGTTCGTTCGCCCCGCTCGATGTACGCCCCCTCTTCAACCAACCCCTCAAGCTCCAAGGCTACGGTTCGTATGCGCGCATAATCGGGGGAATTAAAGAAGCTGGCATCTAGTAACGTTATCTGTTCAACCGTATGTTGGATTTGCGTAATCTCCACGTTGTAGCTGCCACGATTTTGGTCGTAAATTGCCGCCACCTGAATTTCTATATCGTCCACGGCTATCGCGTCATTTAACTTATTACACCAATCCGCCATCGCCGCCTCGTCGCGGAGCATGACACTGTCCACTGTCGCCACACGGGTAAGCGCTTCTGTAACCAACACGGGATACGATCTGCCGATATCTCGCAATCGGTTCAAAAGCTCCACGTAACGACCCGCCACGGATTCCAGCAATTCTGTCTCCATGGCAGCGGATTTGGCGTTCGTATATAGCGCCGTTCCATCCAACGCGACTCGTAGAAAATGCTCATCCAGCTCTAGTTCGTCTTTGATGTATCGCTCCTGTCGACCCCTCTTCACCTTAAATAACGGTGGCTGGGCAATCAAAACGTGGCCGTGTTCGATCAATTCCCGCATTTGGCGAAAGAAAAATGTAAGCAACAGCGTCCGAATATGTGACCCATCGATATCAGCGTCCGTCATGATGATCACGCGGTGATAACGCAACTTGGAAATATCGAACTCGCCGCGCCCGATTCCGCAACCTAACGCAGTTACCAAAGCCCCGATCTCTGCATGAGAAAGCATTTTGTCCCATCGCGACTTTTCCACGTTAAGAATCTTGCCTCGCAGAGGCAAAATCGCCTGCGTCTGGCGATCCCGACCGCTTTTCGCCGACCCTCCCGCAGAATCCCCCTCCACAAGAAAAATTTCCGACAATGTAGGGTCCTTTTCATGACAATCCGCTAGCTTCCCCGGCAATCCTGCGATATCTAAGGCTCCTTTCCGGCGCGTCAATTCCCTTGCTTTCCTAGCGGCTTCGCGCGCTCTAGCGGCATCGATCATTTTTGACACTAGGATTTTCGCGTCTTGAGGATGTTCATTGAGGTACGCACCAAAGAACTTGCCCAGCTCTTGTTCAACGGCTGTTTTCACCTCGCTGGATACCAATTTATCCTTAGTCTGTGACGAAAATTTGGGGTCAGGCAGTTTCACGGAAACAACAGCCGTTAACCCCTCCCTGGCGTCATCCCCTGTGGTTTGAACATCCGCTTTTTTCGATAGCCCCTCGCGCTCAATATACGAGTTCAAGGTTCGTGTCAGAGCAGCACGAAATCCCGCCAGGTGGGCGCCACCGTCGCCCTGGGGAATATTATTTGTGTACGCGTAGACTTGCTCCTGATACCCGTCATTCCATTGCATTGCAACTTCAACCGTAACATCGTCATCACGCGTCGAGGCACAATGAAAGACGTCATTCAAAGGTTGTTTGTTGAGATTCAGGAACGCCACGAACTCTTGTAGGCCACCCTCGTACTTGAATTCGTCGCTCCGGTCGCTGCGCTCATCTTTCACCCGAATTAGCACACCCGAATTTAGGAAGGCCAGCTCACGAAGGCGTCGCGACAGCACATCGTAATTAAAATCGATGTTGGTAAAGGTGTTCGGAGACGGCTCGAAGTAACACTCAGTCCCCGTTTCTTCTGCTTCTCCTATCGCCGCGACTGGCGCCTCCGGGACGCCGTGGTGATACACCTGTTCAAATACCTGCCCGTCCCTTCGAACCGTTAACCGAAACACATCGGAAAGCGCATTAACGACAGACACCCCTACTCCATGCAAGCCACCGGATACTTTGTAACTGTTATCGTCAAACTTGCCGCCCGAATGTAGTGTCGTCATGATCACTTCTGCTGCGGAAATACCCTCTTCCGCGTGAATATCGACCGGAATCCCGCGACCATTGTCCTTCACCGAAACAGCATTTCCGACGTGTATCGTTACGTCGACGGCGTCGCAATACCCCGCCAAAGCCTCATCGATTGAATTGTCTACGAGCTCCTGAACCATATGGTGTAACCCGGTGCCATCTTCCGTGTCGCCAATGTACATCCCGGGCCGTTTTCTGACTGCATCCAGACCCTTTAGTACCTTAATGCTTTCGGAATCGTAGGTATTTTCTGCCATATTGACGTGTTGCCCCTATTGTTGATCTGTCGGTTCGATATGCCCGTGTTTCACGTGAAACATCCCTACACGAGTGATCGGATACGCACCCAAAAGCCAATCCGCGTCGGTGGTGGTTGCCAAGATCTGATAATTCTGGTCCCTCAGCATCCCGAAAAAGCGATCTCTATGCTCTTCATCCAATTCCGCGCCTGCATCGTCGATGAGAAATAGCGATGGCTGCTCCATCGCTGAAGACAGGTGTTGTGCCTGAACGAGTTTCATCGCACTAGCCACCATCTTCCCCTGTCCCCGGGAAAGCACCTGCGCCGCCGGTTGAGGCACCGTTTGTGTGGATTTCGGGACGATTTCTATCCGGACATCCGCCCTATGGGGACCCGCCTGCGTAGACCTTAATTTTACATCCCGGGGCGCGTGTTGTCTCATTTCATTTGCTAACGAATCGCCGTGCCAACCGGGCTCATGGCGCAACGTTATGTCTAATTCCGGGCTCAACGTCTCCAAAGTGCCGCTAAGCTGAATGTTTATTAGATCGATATAGGCTTGACGCATCCCCGTGACACGCTCACCAAGCCCCCCCGCCTGCTCGCCCCACAACCCAATGGCCTCCTGATCGCCAGCCCGAATCGCACCATTGCGTTGCCGAATCGCGCGCAGGTAGTCACGCAGCGTCGAGAGGTACTCGTGTTTCACGTGAAACGTCCCCCAGTCAAGCCATTGTCTTCGGGACGATGGTGGACCGAAAACAAGGTCTGCAAGATCTGGCAGCAAAACTTGTACAGGGAGAAGCGCCGCAACCTCCGACGCATTCGCCACCGCAACCCCGTCCCGACGCAATTGGGTGTTTTTAGCCCGGTCTTTGGTCAGCCCAATTTTGGACTCGCCCCGCGTCGGATCTCGGATTTCCGCCCGAATTGTCAGCCCATTGCCACCATTTCTTATGATGGTCTCGACGGAACGCGTCCGAAAGGAGCGGCCTCGGAGTATTAGGTGTACTGCTTCCAAAAGCGCAGTCTTGCCGGCCCCATTCGCCCCCCATAAGACGTTGAGCCCTGGACACAGATCGATGCCCGCGGCCTCTATATTTCGTACGTTTTCTACCTCGACCCGCCCGAGGACCATCTCGAACGGCTATAGCCGCATGGGCATAACGACATAAAGTGAATCGTCCACGCCCGGGGCTTCAATGAGCGCGCTGCTGTTCGCATCCGCTACCGAGAGTCGTACCGATTCAGTGTCGATCACGCCCAACACATCCTGCAAGTACGCAACATTGAACCCTATTTCGAGCGAGTCGCCGTCATATTCAATCGCAACAATCTCTTCCGCCTCTTCTTGTTCGGGATTATTGGCTTCGATTTTCATTTGATCTCCCTCCAGGGAGAGCCTCACACAACGGTACTTTTCGTTCGACAAAATAGCCGCGCGCTGGAACGCATGTCGCAGCGTTTCACGATCGCCCACCAGTGTTCGTCCGGTCTCCTTGGGTATGACCGTTTCGTAATCTGGAAACTTTCCATCAACTAACTTGGTCGTCAGCGTATACCCCTCTTGCTTTACCGTGAGATGGTTATGTCCAAGGGATAGTTCGACATCGGCGCTCGAGTCACTAAGCAATCGACCAAGCTCAATAACACCTTTCCTTGGCACTATCGCTTGAACTCGATCCACCCCGGCCGCGTTTTGCTCGACGGTACACATCGCCATGCGGTGCCCATCCGTGGCAACCGCTCTCACATGTGCACTGGTAATTTCCAACAACATGCCGTTGAGGAAGTACCGCACATCCTGCTGAGCCATCGCGAAACTGGTTTTATCGAGGAGCCTCTGCAGGCCTGCCAATGGCAACGAAACATTAACCTCCGCCTCCTGACTCGCCACATCAGGGAATTCATCGACCGGTAGTGTCGCCAGAGCAAACCGACTTCTTCCCGACCGAACGATCGTTCGTGTCCCTTCCACCGCCACCGAAACCTGCGCACCCTCAACTAAAGATCGCCAAATATCCGCAAGTTTACGCGCCGGTATTGTCACAGACCCCTCCTGCTCCACATCGATGCCTTCGACCGAAGCGACCAATTGAACCTCGAGGTCCGTTCCGGTAATTGAAACAACGCCATCCGCGGCCCGGACCAGCAGGTTCGAAAGCACTGGGAGTGTTTGACGACGCTCGACAACGCCTGTCACGAGCTGCAGGGGCCGCAGTAAACTTTCTCGATCGGCGGTGAATTTCATGGCAATTCCACCCTTACCGGTTCAACAGCCTAGACAAATTCCTATAGTCCTCTGCGAGATCGGCATTGGTTTCTTTTAGTTCGTCGATTTTTCGACACGCGTGAATAACCGTCGTGTGATCTCGACCGCCGAAAAAATCCCCGAGTTCCGGCAACGAATGCTGTGTCAGCTCTTTGGCTAAACTCATCGCCATTTGGCGAGGTCGCGCCACCGTGCGGTTGCGACGCTTACTCAACATATCCGAATGCTTAATGTTGTAATACTCAGCCACTATTCGCTGAATGTTGTCCACGCTAACTTGCCGATCTTGTATAGCAATTAGATCCCGCAGCGATCTGCGAACATGCTCGACCGTAATTAGATGGCCGCCGAAGCGCGCGCTCGCCAAAACGCGGCGTAGCGCGCCTTCGAGCTCACGTACGTTACTTCTTATCCTCTCGGCCATATAAAACGCGACGTCGGAATCCAAAGAAATTCCTTCGGCCTCGGCTTTTTTCAGAAGAATGGCCACGCGCGTTTCTAAATCTGGGGCCTCGACTTCGACTGTAAGACCGTAAACGAACCTTGACTTAAGACGCTCCTCGAGGCCCTGGACTTCGCTTGGATAACGGTCACAAGTGAAAACCATTTGGTGCCCCCGCTCGTATAACGCGTTAAATACGTGGAAGAGCTCCTCTTGAGATCGCATCTTGTTAGCAAAAAATTGTATGTCGTCAATCAGTAGCGCATCGACGGATCGGTAGTGGTGCATAAAATCTTGCATCGTCCCCGTCTGCAATGCTTTCACCATATCTTGAACAAAACGTTGAGAATGCAGGTAAATGACCTTGGACTGCGGTGTTTTCATCAGGATTTCGTTGCCTACCGCATGCATTAGATGTGTCTTACCTAAACCAACGCCGCCGTAAAGCAGCAGGGGGTTGTAAGACTGGCCCGCGTTCTCGGACACCTGGTAGGCCGCTGCCCGTGCCAGCTCATTTGAATTGCCCTCAACGAATGTTTCGAAACGAAACGTTCCAATAAGGCCGCCTGAGGCGCTGTTATCTCGGGCTTCGCCGCGCACGGGAATGCCCGCCAAGCGATCTCGGCTCCCAACGCCAAGATCCACGCTCAGCGGGCTGGCAGGATCTCCCAGGTCATTGATAAGTTCTTGAATTCGCTCGAGAAATTTTTCTTCCACCTTGTCGCGAACGTAGGGATTGGGTGCAAGCAGTCGTAAACACGACTCGTCCATATGAACTTGCAGCGGTCGTATCCAAGTATTGAATTGCTGCGAAGAAAATTCGCCCTGTAGCCTCTCTAAACACTTCTCCCAAACCAATAGGCCCACTTTGTTTTCGCCCCCCCGACGATCGAAATCAGTAATTCTTAGACGTGGCCGCTCGTCATATTCTAATGACTATCTCAAGTTCATAGCTATTCATGTCGCAACGAAATGTGTCCCTTTTTTATTTTTATTTGAAATATCAATGGGGTGGGGGTGTTCCGGTCGGATGTCTTTTTACCCCTTCTTCGTGGTCGATGTGAGTAACTTGTGCACAGCCTTGCGAACAACTTGTGGATAAGTTTATGCGCTGTTTTTATCCCCCGCCCGAACACGCTAAAAGCAACGATTATCCACATCTTTAGCCGCCACTCGTTGCCTGATTCCACCTGCATCGCAACACGTTATGCACAAGATCCGGAGGACTAAACAACAACAACAACAATCTTTATATATATATCTTATAAATTGACACTTTCAGGTCGCCCTCACTAGAATCGCTTCCTTCCGTGGTACCAGATCGCGACTCATGAAACGAACGTATCAACCAAGCGTAATTAAACGCAAGAGAACTCACGGATTTCGACATCGAATGTCCACCAAGGCAGGCCGCAAAGTAATAAACTCCAGGCGTGCAAAAGGACGTAAAAGGCTGGCGGTGTAGATCGAAACCACTGCGTTTTGTATA
>CAJWCW010000027.1 GCA_913030615.1 uncultured Gammaproteobacteria bacterium
CCGACGGGGCCCGGTGGCATACCGTCGTAATCAGCACCGATGCCGATGTGATCGATCCCCGCAACATCGCGAATATGATCGATGTGATCGGCAACCTGAGCTAACGTTGGTCTCGGCGAAGGGTTGACTTGTTGCCACTCTCTTAACCGTCTGCTCGCTTCCTCGTCGGAAAATTCAGTCTGCAGTCGTTCACGTTCAGCCAGAGCCTCTAGGATGTATCGTCTCGTCGCTTCGGAAACGTAGGACGGATAAAACGTCACCATCACAATGCCATTGCTTCCACGAACAAGTTCCAGAACATCATCGGGTACATTACGTTGGTGGGGGACCAGGGCGAAGGCGGACGAGTGAGAAAAAATAGTCGGTGCTTCGCTCACCCTAATCGCATCGCGCATGGTATCCGTCGATACGTGGGATAAATCGACTAACATGCCTAGTCGGTTCATTTCACGCACCACCGCTTCACCAAACAGAGTGAGCCCGTTGTGCCGAGCTTTGTCCGTCGCGGAATCGGCCCAACGCAATCCTTTCGAGTGCGTCAATGTCATGTAACGAGCTCCCAACTGATACATGCGACGCAACACGGCCAACGAGTCGTTGATCGCATGACCACCTTCGATACCAATTAGCGAAGCAATTTTTCCGCGGGCATGAATAGCCCGAATATCTGAAGCCGTATAAGCGAGCTCAAATGTCTCGGGGTAACGGTCAACCAACCGATGCACGAAGTCGATCTGTTCGATGACGAGTTGCGTATGCTCGGGCCCTCCTCCGTATTCGCTGATCGGGACGTACACGGACCAGAACTGGCCTCCCACCTTGCCTTCCCGTAATCGCGGGATATCTGTGTGCGTCGGAACTTCAATCCGCGTCAAGTCAGCTCCGAGATCGATCCGGTCTAATCGGTTGTTGGCCCGTCGACGAAACGCCCACGGGATATCGTTGTGACCGTCGACTAGCGGTGTGGCCTTCAGCACGTCTACAACACGCTGTTCAAACGTTTCAGCGATCACCGGTCCCGCGAACAAGCAAACCGTAAAAAGCACCGTGAACTTCGTAGCGACTGGCATGTGGTTACGCAATCACGAGACGAGATGGGCGTTCAATACGTCCTCATCGAACTCTACCCCCAGACCAGGTCCTTTTGGCGGAACAATAAATCCGTTTTCAAAGACGAGCGGTTCCTTAAACAGCTTTTTATGAAGCGGCCCTTGATTGGCCTCCTGGATGAGGAAATTGGGCGAGCACGTATCGATCTGGATGGCGGCGGCCGCAGCCACGGGACCACAGTACATGTGCGGCGCAATCATGGCGTAATGGGCTTCCGCCATGCCGGCAATCTTCTTCGCTTCGGTGATTCCACCGCATTGGCCGACGTCGAGTTGTAAGATTTGCGCCGCTTGTTTTTCAAGTACCTGGGCAAATTCGTACTTCGTGACCAAGCGCTCGCCCGTCGCGATGGGGATGCTGGTGTGCGCCGCGACGCGCGCCATCTCGTCGATGTTCTCTGGCATCACCGGTTCCTCAAACCAGAACGGATGGTAGGGCTCTAAGTAGTTGGCAACACGAATGGCGCTGTACGTGGGCATCTGACCGTGCGTGCCAATTCCTACCTCAAGTCGATTACCTACCGCGTTACGAATGCTCTCGAAGATCTTACCGGCATGCTCGATCTGCGCGAGTGGAATGTCGCGTATCGGATGCAACGGCATAAACGGATCAATCTTGCACGCCGAGTTACCTTCTTCCAGCAGTTGTACCGCAACGTCACCAGCTTTCTCAGGGTGCTTGTCCAGGTCGACGCTCGGCATGTAGGCATACGCGCGCAGCTTTTCGTGGTATTGGCCGCCCAATAGGTTGTAGATGGGTTGATTCGCCACCTTGCCCGCGATGTCCCATAACGCCATGTCGATGGCGCTGATCACCGGGGTTCCGTATAGACTCGGATGCCGCAGATCGTGATGCGTCCCGTACATCTTGTCCCATATTAGTTCGATGTTGAGGGGGTTCTGGCCGATAACGAATTGCCCCACGAATTCCTCGATGAGATTGACTTGCGATTTAAGGTCGCTCAGTCGATTAGAGTACGAGCTCCCCGCGATGCGTTCGCCAATACCGACGATGCCTTCGTCCGTCAGGAGTTCAAGGAACAAGAAATATTTGCCACCGATGTACGGTTTTTCCGCCTCCACAACGATGGTCTTGAGGTCGGTTACTTTCATCCAGATCTCCCTCGTTTCAAATCAGCCACCCGACTTTTCGCCCACATCGCGTTCCCCTTCTCAGTCGATTTATATGGAATATTATTATTAATTATCAATATCTTATTAGATTTACCTAAAATATTTTTGTACATAGTGACATCGTCTTGGGACATTGAAATGACATCGTCCGCCTGTTCCCTCGTCCCTATGAACGTGACACGAGATACCATGTACTCGTTGTCTCAAATTGAAAGTTTATATGCAACGGAAATGGGTGATACTGGCGATCTTCGGATTGCTCGGTTCGAGTTGCACCGAACAAGCAGCAACAACTCAAGCTGATCAACGAACAGAGGAAACAAAGATGGGTGAACAATCGTTGGACGGTGTCGAATTTCGTTTCATCGAAACGAATGGGATTCGTATGCGTATCGCGGAAGCTGGAACAGCCGGCCCGCTCGTGCTATTTGCTCACGGTTGGCCCGAGTCTTGGTACTCATGGCGACACCAAATTCCTGCGCTCGCTGCCGCCGGTTATCGCGTCGTAGTTCCGGAAATGCGGGGCTACGGGCAAACGGATGCACCCGAGAGTATCGATGCTTACAACGTCGTTGAATTAGCGGCGGACATGGTCGGCATACTCGATGCGGTCGGCGTCGAGACAGCAATCATTGTTGGGCATGACTGGGGGGCACCGGTTGCCACCCACAGTGTCCTCCTTCATCCCACCCGGTTTTCCGGTTTGGTCATGATGAGTGTTCCCTACGGTGGCCGAGCGGACAATTCGCCGATGGATGGAATGCGACGAAACTTCGGCGACAACTTTTTCTACATCCTTTACCACAACGAACCGGGCGGCATAGCGGAGTCCGAGTACGATAGCGATCCCCGCGGCCTTCTTAGTCGTTTGTATTTATCTCCAGATTCACCGCGAGAAGATCCTAGTGTTCAAGACCCTAAACGAGCTGCCGGCGGCTGGATACCGCGACTCGGTGCACCCAAGGGTCTGCCCGAATGGCTTTCACAGGAAGATCTCGATTACTACGTGAAGCAATTCGAACATTCCGGTTTTCGCGGTGGCGTCAATTACTACCGCAATATCGAACGAAATTGGGAAGTTACCGCGCACCTCGCCAACACAGTCATTGAAGTACCCACACTATTTCTCGCCGGCGAAAGGGACATGGTAATAGCCGGAGCCAGTGCGGCTAACCTTCGAAGCCGCATAGGACAGGTCGCCACCGACCTACGCGACGTGGTGCTCGTTCCCGGTATTGGCCATTGGGTTCAGCAAGAAGCGCCTGACGAAACGAACCGGGCCCTGCTCGACTTTCTCGACCATCTCTAACGTACGCCACCACAACACGCTCGTCCGATCCGGTGTGCCAATGAGCCGGCCCCTCGGGTGAATTAACTACTACTCGGGAGCTTGCAGATTCGTTCCATGCGTGTGGTGCCGAAGCCAGGATAAATCCATACCAGTTCATCGCCTTCCAAGTACCTCGACACCACGTGAGGGCCACCGAACGCATAGAAATGCAGCTGTTTCTCATGCCACTCAGTGGTAGCAGTGGTTCGAACACAAAGACGCAATGGCCCGAGTCGAAACCGGCCCACGTCATTCGAGGACCCCGACAACTTTCCATCACCGGTCATATCATGGATTAACCCTGAAGCGGTCACCACGACGCGATTGCCACACTGTTCTATGCGTTCAACGTGGCCGACGCGGCCTCCCTCCGTCTGCTGCCATAGGCCGCGGAGGTCATCGGCGCCTTCCATCAAAGGTTCCGTACAACCTTTCAAGATCGGTTGTGGGAATTTCTCGTAGCCGCAGTTCGGCGTATGTCCTTGCGGGATCTCCGCGGCGGTTCGCCCGGAGCCGTCCAACACCGGAAGTGCGCAATAATCAAGCGAAGCGGCATCGTCTTCGAAGACCCACGCCGGCGTTTCGTCGTAGGGCCGAGGGTAAAAAAACAACGCGAGAACCAACAGGACGGGGATTGCAACGAGAACCGAAAGAATCCGCCCTACCCATCGCTTTCTTACGATATTGCGCATTTGCACCGAAGCTACCACAAAACCATCTGTCTCAGCGCTCGATCAAGAGCCGACACAATTCCGTTCGTTTGGACCAAGCCGCTGCGAGTACAATCGGTGGAATGCCTTCGCGTTACCGCTTAATTGTCGGCCTTATTTTTCTGCAAGGGTGCGGCGTTACCTATCAACTCCCTATCCCACCAAGCTCAACTCTCATTGAAGCCGCGAACGAGATTCGTGCCACGCCAACCAGAGAACCCGTCACCGTTGCTTTGAACTCCGCGGAGAAACGACTTGGTGAAATCGAACGGCGGCTTCAGCCCGCAACGCAGGAACTCTGCCTCAACCTAAGAGAACGGGCTTCGGCCGAATGCCGTACCTGGCATATCAGCATTATCGACGAAGACGAAATAAACGCTTACGCGACGGGTACGAACGATGTCGTCGTCCACCGAGGCGTAATCGAATACGCTCGAAAAGACGACGAAATCGCTCTGGTTGTCGCACACGAACTAAGTCATCACTTACTGAATCATCTCAACGAAAGCGCGGCACGAAACGTTCTGGGATCCCTCATCGGTGCCGCCGTCGCGACCACGATCGGTGGCGCATCTTCGGGGAACCGAGATGCCGGTGCCGAAGTCGGGAGCTGGATTGCCAACCAATCGTTTTCGCGCGCCCAAGAAAAAGAGGCCGACATCATGGCCGGCCGTCTTTTATTCAACGCAGGCTACAGCCTTACTCAGGCCCGCTCGCAATTTATCCTGCTAGCCCAACTCGGCGACCGCAAGCGAGTACGTTCAACCTTTCTCGATACCCATCCCGTTGGTCCGGAAAGACTCGCTCATTGGGACATGGTTATTGCAAGTATCACCTCGAAATAACCCATTTACCGATACCCGAGCTCTCGGGCATTGTTCACCCCACGCCTAGTCGACTCGGGTAACGCTAAATACGTCGACCAGCTTTGCCGGTGGGTTCGAGTTGAATTCCGCAAAAAACGATGCCACCTCGTCGCTTGGACCAGCATCTTGGAACCGAGCCCAATCGGCCCAAGTGTCAAACGACATGAGGTAATGCATGCGCCCCATCTGATCGAGATTGATCCCCACCGATGCACCGAGTTTCTCATGTAACGGTTGGGCCGTACTTGCGGCCTCAATCATCTCGGCGTTTCGTCCTGGATACGCTTCCCATACGAAGACCTGGTAAACCTTCGACGGTAGCATCGGCGCTACTTGATTGATCAAATAGTGCGCCTCTAGAGTTCCTGACGGAGCAGCTCCGACTTGTTGCGCGAAAGTCGACCATTCATTACTGGCCTCAAGCTTTTCCTGAAAAGCCGCCCACCCAGTCCAATTCTCGTGGGCGGTCGCATAATGAAGACGGCCTTTCCGATCCGTCGCCACCACAACCTGCCCACCAAGCTTCGCTTGAATGCTTCGCGCTTCCGACGCGTGTTGCATCAACTCGGCCGAGCTACCCGGTATCGCCTTCCACAACCTAACCTCTAGCACGTCCGCAAATACCACGCTCGATACAAACGTAAACAGAAAAAGTAACTTCATTTTCATTGAGATGTCCTTCTAACAAGTCGTGTCTTGATTTGGGCGGTGACCGGTGCAGCCTGGTGTCACACGCAAATAGTCACGCCCCTGCGCGCCATATTAACCACCGAGTGAAGGGTTCGGCCAATAACAAACTTATCGATCGTAGGAACTCCCTATAATCGGATGGTTGAACCGATCCCACTCTCCAACGAGCGAGGTGCGTATGAAAATCACGGACATCACCAATACCCCCCTGACCACGGGAAAGGGGTTGTTACGAATACTCACAGACTCGGGAGTCGAAGGATGGGCCGAAGCACCGGGCCGCAACGGCAAGGTGTTCAACGCTTATCTGGAAACCGTAATAAAACCGGTCCTACTGGGCGAAGATCCAAGACCCATCCACCGGCATTGGGACACCCTTGCACTTGGCCGCGAAGAACGGAGTTACAAACTCCCCGGGTGGGTGGTCGGCACCATCGACGTGGCCCTCTGGGACCTGCTGGGAAAGGAACTAGGTCTCCCTGTCTATACGTTGATGGGAGGCGCTGTGCGAACATCGATGCCGCTCTACTGGAGCACCGGATCGGGCTGGCGAATGCAGCCAAAAGAGATGCTACAACTCGTCAAAGAGGGTTGGTCGATGGGATTCCGCGCTTTTAAGATCCGCATGGATTGGCGCGGCTGGCGGCAAGACGCTGATCCCGACAAAGACTTCCAACTGTTCGAGGCAGTTCGTGAATTTCTACCCGCCGGCGTGTACCTCGGCTTTGATGCGAACAACGGCTATTCCGTGTCCACCGCGATACAACAGGGACGTCGTTTCGAGGCTCTCGGGATCGATCATTTCGAGGAACCCATTCCACACAATGACTTGACCGGTTTGCGGCAGGTTGCCGACGCGTTGGACGTCGCTGTATCGGCTGGCGAACAAGACGCGTTTCGCTGGTGGTTCCAACAACTGATCGATCTCGGGAATCCAGACATCCTGCAACCCGATATTCTTAATGCCGGCGGTCCAACCGAAGTTAAACGCATCTACGACATGGCCACGACGCTCGACAAACCCGTCATGCCTCACAGTCCGCAAGCAGGCATTAACTCGATGGCGTCACTGCACGCTTACGTTACGGTTCAAAATGCAACCCGGCCACACGAATTTTCCACCGAGTTCTCGGGACCTCTCGACGACGTTGCGGAACTGTATGGCGACAGCGTCATTCCCAAAGACGGGTGCATGGAACTGTCTGACCGACCCGGTCTTGGCATCGAGCTCAATGAAGCCGCCGTAGCCCGGTTGACGTACAAATAACAGGACTTCTCCATGAAAATCGTCGATATCAAACCCTACATCATCGCCACGCCGCCTCCGCATCGCGGCGGCCGCTATTGGACGCTCATCAAACTCACCACCGACGGCGGCATCGAAGGGATTGGCGAAGCATATAAGGTGCCCTTTCACCCACTCACGGTGGCCCGCCTGATGCAAGACATCGGTGAAACTTACGTGATCGATTCGGATCCCTTTCAGGTCGAACGGCTCTGGCGGACCGTGTACTACGGGGACGGATACGAATCCCACGACCACCATCAACACCCAGACCACACTGTGATGGGCGTACTCAGCGCAATTGAAATGGCGTGTTGGGACATCATCGGTAAAGCTCTCGACCAACCCATCTACAACCTCTTAGGTGGTCGCTACCATGAGCGATTACGTTCGTACACGTATCTATATCCCGCCGATGGCAGCTCCAATCGGCGTTCACCTCATACCGATCCCGACCTCGCTGGCGAGCGTGCAGCTGCTTATCTAGAAGAGGGTTTTACAGCGGTCAAGTTCGACCCACTGATCGACGTTATGGGAAACGAGGATCCCAGGGAACCTCCGATTGATCGGTTAGACAATGCCGAAGCGGTGGTCCGAAGTGTTCGCGAGGCACTCGGCGGACGTGGTGACATCCTGATAGGGACACATGGTCAATCAACCACGTCGGGGACCATACGCTTCGCCAGACGGATCGAAAAGTACGATCCCCTTTGGTTCGAAGAACCCGTACCGCCTGAAAATCGAGACGAGCTGGCGAGAGTCGCGTCCTCGACAAGCATTCCCGTAGCGACCGGCGAACGCCTAACCACTAAATTCGAGTTTCGTGAACTGCTTGAAAAACAGGCTGCCGCTATCCTGCAAATGGCGCTGGGACGGGTTGGTGGTATTTTAGAAGCCAAAAAAATAGCTGGCATGGCCGAGGCTTATTACGCTCAAATTGCGCCACACCTATACTGCGGACCCGTCGAGGCTGCCGCAAATATCCAAATCGATACTTGTAGCCCAAACTTCCTCATCCAAGAAAGCATTGGTCGGTTTGACGGCTTTCACGCGGATATTCTCAAAAACCCGATCCAATGGGAGAACGGCTACATCATTCCTCCCAAAGGTCCGGGCTTAGGCGTGGAATTGAACGAAGAAGTAGCCGCCCAACATCTCTATGAGGAACCCAATGCGCGTACTGATAACGAATGACGACGGGATTCAAAGCCCCGGCATCCAAGAGCTTTCGCGCCACATCGAAAGCGCCGGGTACGAGGTCGTCGTGGTCGCGCCCGATCACGATGCGTCCGGTACAGGCACGTCCTTGGGGCGTATTTCATCGGAAGAACCGGTGAACGTTTCCCGACATTCGATCCCCGGTCTTCGTGCCGAAGCCTACGGCATCTCCGGATCGCCAGCACTTTGCGTTGTGACCGGATACCTAGAAGCTTTTGGCCCCGTTCCAGATATTGTGGTTTCCGGGATCAATGCTGGACTAAATACCGGCCGTTCAACCCTCCACAGCGGCACCGTTGGCGCTGCGCTAGCGGCCCAAAATTTCGGAATTCACGGGATTGCGGTCAGCCTAGACGGCTCCAACGAGTGGCAATGGGAAACCGCTGCACAAATTACCGTCGAGGTCTTGCCCAGCGTCGCTGTCGGGCCCAACCGTAGCGCCTTCAACATCAACGTACCCGGCCTTCCGAGACAAGACGTAAGGGGCATTCGGTGGGCTGGGCTCGCAAAGCTGGGATCCGTACGCAGCGCAGTTACATCGGTGGGCGTCGATCAACTCGACTTCCACCTCGTCGAGACAGGTTACCTCCCCGACGAAACGACCGACCTCGGGACCGTTCGTGCTGGATACGCATCAATTACTTCTCTTCATGGAGCGGTTGAAGTTTGGAATGCCGACGTGGAAGCCGGGCAGAAGTTTGAATCCTCGTGCGTTTTGCCCGCCGCATCTGCCGGCGACACGTTATTGCCGCCACGTTCCGTTTTCGAAGATTCCTGAAGGTGGCTGACCGAATTCGATAGCACACAAAGCTTTTGGACCAGGCGGTTTTTTTTCGGGTTATGCTTCCTCAATCGTTGAATAAGGATTCGCGAACTATGGCTATCGGGCAGGTCACGCCTATTTTGCGGATATTCGACGAGGTCAAAGCACGGGAGTTCTACCTTGAATTTCTCGGTTTCACGCTTAATTTTGAACACCGTTTCAATGACGACGCTCCCCTTTATATGGGGATCCAGCGAGACGATTGCACGTTGCATCTGTCCGAGCACCATGGAGATGCGACCCCAGGATCCCATGTGCGTATTGACGCATCACACTTGATGGCGTTCCAGAAGGAACTCGCTGCAAAAGACTATAAGTACAACCGCCCCGGCATCGAGAAAGGCGCAGCGGGCGACGAAGTCGCCGTGATTGATCCGTTCGGCAATCGGTTAACGTTCACCGATACGCACAGTGGTTGAACCGCGCCGGGACGCATTATGAAAAATATTGTCCTCTTAATTACCGATACTTTTCGATACGACAATCTAGAGGATCGAGCACGACGGCCGATTCGAACACCTGAGCTTGATGCCTTCAGTCGACAGCGGGGTACCAGTATCGAGGGCTTTCATACCGGAAGCTTCCCGACGATTCCGCATCGCACGGATGTTGCAACGAGCAAACTCGGCTGGCCCCATTTCCCGTGGCAGCCCATCGACCTCAGCAGCCGTAATCACATCGCCAGATTGTTGGGGAGGCAAGGGTATGTCTCGCAACTAATCTGCGACTGTCCGCACCTTTTCAACGCTCGTTTTCAACAATCTTTCACGGCTGCCTTCCAACATCGTGGGCAAGAGGGTGATAAGCCCTTGCTCCACCTAAACGACGAGATCCCTGTCGTCATGCCGCATGAAAAAACGCGACGTGTGCCGAGTTTTCGAGGCAGCACACTCGCGGACACTCACCGTTGGATCAATCGTGACGTGACGACAGAAGCCGGCACGTTCAGCGCGCGCACCGCATCGACGACGGTGCAATGGCTGGAAGAGAACTATCAAGCCGATCCTTTTTTCCTGTGGGTCGACTTCTTCGATCCTCACGAGCCATGGGACGCGCCTGAATACCTGGTTAAACGGTACGATCCCGAATACACCGGGACTCCGATGATCCACTGCAACTACGGACCGGCAACGGACTACAGCGAAGCCGAATTACAGAATCTATGGGCACACTATGCCGCCGAATCGGAGCTTGTCGATCGACACATCGGAAGGGTCTTGCAGAAGCTTGACGATCTAGAACTTTGGGACGACACCATTGTCGTTATTACGAGCGATCACGGCACGAGCATTGGCGAGCACAACCGCACCGGTAAAAGCAATATCTGCGACCATGACGAGCGCTACTGGCCGATCTATCCGGAAGTCAGCCATGTGCCATTCCTTATCGGCGGCGGAGCAATTCCAGACGGCGCGAGTCTCCAACTGCTTGCCCAGCCCGTCGACGTCCTGCCCACATTGGCTGAATTAGCGGGCGTTACCCTTGAACCAAGAGAACCATTTGAAGGTATCAGTTTTGCGTCCTGCCTTCGCGATGGGACGGAAAACCACCGCGAACTTTCGGTCACGGGTGGCTTCGTCAAACCGACTGCTGATGGGATGGTTCCACCGGAAAGCACCACGCCCTGGGTCACTGATGGTCGTTGGGGATTCGCACCCGTCGGCCATAATGGGCCGGCCGAACTATTCGACCTGTCCGTGGATCCGTTCGCAGAACAGGATGTCGCTGCCGATCACACTGACGTTACGGGATCACTCTTTGATGGCTTCATCGATCACTTGCAAAAGCACAATGCAAGCAAAGAACTCGTCAAATGCTGGACAAATAATAGCGCTGATTAGGTAATGCGCCCGGTTGTGCCTTGACGCTCGATGCTGAACTCTCGGTCCCATCGCTCCTCTAATTGGCGGCGCCACGCCTCAGCCGTCTCCCGCAACTCATTTACCAAGTCGGGGCGGTCATTGATTCTATTTGTTCCCTCGGCAGGGTCGAGATCCAGATTCGCGAGAAATACCTTATCCGGGTCCTCCACGCCCTCCACAAGCTCCCCGTTCAGCACCAATTTCCACGGACCTCTGCGGATGCTCGTCTGTTTGCCCATCTCCCAAAACAGGTCACGCTCAACGGACGGCTCTGATCCTGAGAGGTAGCGCGCTTGGGATACCCCATCCAACTCCATGCCGTTGGTGTCGATCTCTAACCACTCACACACCGTCGGTAAGACGTCAACGGAACAAAACGGCGTCGTAATCTCTTGGCCCGCAGGCACAATACCTGGAAAATGAACGATTCCAGGAACCCGTACGCCGCCTTCGAACAAACTAAATTTATGGCCTTTTAGCCCGCCGGCTGTGCCACCGTAGTATGGATCTTGGTTGCCGTCGAGCCAGTTACGACTTTCGCGTGATGGCCCATTGTCCGACGTAAAAAAGGTGCACGTGGCGTCGTTGAGGCCCTGTCGATCTACCTCCGCTAATATCGCGCCAATTCCATCGTCAACCGCACTAATCATGGCCGCCATCACCTGACGATCCCATGGTAGATGATCGAACCGATCCATATATTCCTTCGGGGCGTGCATCGGATAGTGCGGCGCGTTGTAAGGCACGTAAAGGAAAAACGGCGTGTCATCCGCGCATGCTCGTCGAATCGCACTCACAGCTCGTTGCGTAATAACTTCCGTCAGATACTCGCCATTTCGCCAAATTTCTTGATTGTTGTCCCACAGGTCGTGGGTCGGATTGAGCGCGGGGCCGGGCCGATTCATACCCCAATAAAAAATATGACTATAAAAATCCACGCACCCCGCCAAGAAACCAAACCAATCGTCGAAGCCATGATCATGCGGCCGACAACCGTCAGCGAGTCCAAGGTGCCATTTACCGCTCATGATGGTTCGATAATTCGATTGGCGCAGCAAACGCGGCAACGAAGGCACGTGTGTCGGCAATCCGGTGGCCGTTCTATGCCCCGCAAGTATGGACCGAACACCGGCGTTACCCGGGTATCTTCCCGTCAATAGCGCTGCCCGTGACGGTGAGCAGACGGGCGAATTCGAGTACCAGCACGAAAAACGTGCGCCACCACTTGCCAATCGATCAAGGTGCGGAGTTCGGAAATCGGTGGCACCCATGCAACTTAAGTCACCGTATCCTTGATCGTCGGTCATGATCAATATGACATTTTTCGTCACGCGTCCTCCTTACGTAGTTACGCTTCCTGACGGGGCCAGCGTCCAAATTCTAAATAGCGTTAACGCCATCCGGCTTACGAAGATCGAAGTCGGATTTCAACCTTTCTACCACCCGCATTAAATTGCAACCGCATTCTCGCGCCTTCGTTTTAAATCCGCACACCGATCGGCGACTGAGCGCCAATCCCGCTCCAAAAAAACCTGGCGATTTTCCCTAAACGTCCGCACAAGAATCCGTTATGCTGTCGAAGACTTATAAATCCACATAGGGATTGGGAACTGTTATGAACAAGTGTTTGTTATCAGTACTGGTTTCTGGATTACTGGCATTCACCGTCTTAGCAGGGCCTGGAGCGTATGCCGCTGACGGTGCAAAGGATCCAGAAGAAAGGATCTGCATAAAGATAAAAGATACGGGTAGTCATGCACCTCGACGTATCTGCAAAAAGCGCAAGCAATGGGAAAAGATAGCGGAAGACGCGAAAAAACGCTCCAGCGGCTGAATTTTTAGGTAACAACGATTAGCCACGCCTCGGGGCGCATATTCCTTACGGTCTTATTGGCCGACGTTGCCAATAAGCTCGTCTTAATTGATCACGAGGACTTCCGGAATTTAGTTGATCAACGTCACGACTGACGCAGAGGCACCAGCTCGGTAAGGATTCCCCCCGCAGTCTTCGGATGGAAAAACGCTGCGGTAATCGACGCCGGATCCGGACCTCCAAGCTCGATCTGTTGTAGTCCCTGCTCCCGGAGCCGCGCGGCTTCCTCTTCAACGTCGTCGCAGGCATATCCCCAGTGGTGCAATCCAGCGCCAAACCGTTGCAGAAATTTATACGTGCCCGCTTCGGGTACCACCGGAACAAGCACTTCGATCATCGTTTCCCCGGTCCCCACTTGGAACATATAGTTGTGCGTTCCTTCAGGGGCAAAATAAGCCCCGTCCGGAAGTGGCGTGGTCGACGCAAGTGGAAATCCGAGTTTTGCATCGAGTATGCCGAGCGCTTGTTCGATGTTGGGTGCAACGATACCGATGTGGTCAAGTCGTACGATCATAAGATCCCTCCCTTTACGCCATCCATCCTAACCGACCAAAAAACAAACAACCTAACCCTTACTTGAAATCGGTGTCGCGAATTTCGCGCTGTCTCGCGTGCGACCCTAATTCCCCCTAATGCACTGGCCCGATGCCGTAATACCGCGTGCCATCGAATCTCGCAAAGTATTGACCTAACGCGGGATGACTAATCTGCTCCAACAGCTCGCTAGACACCAAGTGACGCTCAGCAACGTAGGTCGAGTGCTCTGCTCCATCGACCAGCACGTGGTACCAAGGGCGATTCTTTGGCGGGCGACTTCGTGCAACTTGTTCATACCATTCATCGGAAAGGCCGAAAACCTGATCCACGCCGAACACCACTCCCCGGTATCCGACCTTGTTGTGTTCAACAATTTGACCGACAAAAAAATCCGCGTTCATGGTTTTCCGCTACCGACGCAATCGAGTCGCATTATCCGTAATACAACCCGTCAAGCATAACTTGCGATGGAACGTCGTAAGACCGAACCACGTTAGAAAGTTAAGCGATACGGCAATATCGCGTATGCTCAAAAAAAGTTCGTCGGAGCGACGATGATTAAACAGGTGAGTTTCTTCCGACGGCGAAAAGATCTTAGTCCGGAAGACTTTCGCGAACATTGGCGTACCAAACACGCTGATGTCGTCCGCCGTTTAAATGGACTCGTGCGTTACGTGCAAAATCACGGGCTCGACTCCAGTTCCGGATTCGACGGCATCGCCGAAGTTTGGTTCGAAGATATGGAATCGATGCGAGCCAATGTTGATACCCCGGAATTAGAGTCCATACGTATAGATGAAGAGAACTTTATCGATTCGAGCACCATGGGCACGATTCTTACCAATGAATACATCATTAAGGAAACCGGGCCAGTTACTCTGGATCAAAAACTGATGGCATTGGTAAACCGCTTGGACCGCAACGATGCAGCGACGTTTCACTCGATTTATCGAGATCAATTAGGACCATTAGTCGCCGCCGTTCCTGGAATCAACCGTTACGTCCAAGCCCATACCCGACCCGGCATATATAAAACCAACCGTCTACCGCCGTACGACGCCGTCGCGTCGCTTTGGTTCGCCGAAATTGACTCGCTCGTCGCGTCGCCAGAAATGCAGGCGGTAAGAGAGGTCGAACACACCATTCTCGATCTAGACCGTACCCGAATCGGCATCGTTGAAGAGATCGAAATCGCTCTTTAGATTTAACCGGATAGGCAGCACATAGCATGCGGCAACACCCCCATCATACGTCCATAGGAATGATCGTACTGGCGATTGCCTACGCGACTTTCTCCCACAGCGAAACAACACCGGAGGTCGCTGCTCAATCGCTGTCACGATTTGAAAACGCGCTCGCTGAATACGTCCACAAAAAGGATCCCGCCTATCGCTACGATCTTCGCCAAACAATTTCGGGTAGCGGGTTCACCGAGTACGTCATCGAGCTCGTTTCTCAGAATTTTCTTACCCTGGCCGACGTTGATCGAACCGAGTGGCGCCATTGGCTCGTCGTCGTAAAACCTGACGTCATCCGTCACAAAACAGCTTTGGTCTATATAGGTGGTGGTAGTAACCGCGACGACGCTCCTCGCGGCGCAAGAGACGAATTCGTTTCCATCGCCGTTACGACAGGTTCGGTCGTCGCTGAATTGCGCATGGTTCCAAATCAGCCACTTCGTTTCGCCGGAGAAAACAAACGTCGATTCGAAGACGCCCTGATTGCATATACCTGGGACAAGTTTTATCGCACCGGCGACGTTCGCTGGCCAGCGCGGATGGCGATGACGAAAAGCGTAAAAGCCGCCATGGACGCTTTGCAGGAATTCATTCCTGACGTCTCAAGTGGCCACACCCTTTCCGATTTCGTAGTCACCGGAGCGTCGAAAAGGGGCTGGACAACCTGGACGATCGCCGCAGTCGATCAACGTGTCCGCGCCATCATTCCCATCGTGATCGATATGCTGAACCTCGTGCCATCCTTCAAACACCATTGGCGAGCTTACGGCTTCTGGGCCCCGGCGATCGACGACTATGTCGATCAAAACATCATGGCCTGGATGGGTTCCCCTGAGGAACTGGCCCTTCATAAAGTCGTCGAACCGTACACGTACCGGCAACGCCTCACTCTACCCAAGCTCATCATCAACGCGACCGGCGACGAGTTCTTTCTACCGACTTCATCACAGTTCTACTTCGACAAGTTGTTAGGAGAGAAACACCTCCGATATGTACCCAACTCGCGACACAATCTGAGCCGCACCGATGCCATGCAAACCCTACTCGCGTATTACCATAGCGTCCTCAGTGACACACCACGACCCCGTTTCGAATGGTCTTTCGAGGCCGACGGATCGATCGTTGTCGAATGTGACGAACCGCCAGTTCTGGCGACGATCTGGTCGGCGGTCAACCCAACAAACCGCGACTTTCGTGTCGACACTATCGGAAGATCGTGGACTGCCGAGGCGTTGGAGCCCGTCAAGGAAGGGGTCTATCGAGCCCACGTCACAACCCCAGAGAGCGGTTGGAAGGCTTTCTTGGTTGAATTGACCTATTCCACGACGATCGACGTACCAATGAAGCTAACGACCGCAGTCCGGGTCCTTCCCGACACACTGCCCCACAACTACATCGCGCCCGAGTGGCCCGATGAGGGTTTCATTCGTAGCAAACAACAATGAAATGGTTTCCTTTCGCCATTCGTGTCATCGCAGTCCTCGCTCAAGCGCAAGCAATTGATCTCGTTCCTCCGCATCTTCGAGCATTCCGAAACTAGGGGTACGCTATACTGAAGGTCGAAGCCATTTGGTGTATCGAGGGTCCCTCGCGATGACTCAAGCCTCGCCCTTCTTGGTTGAGCCTCTTGACGCCAGTTTTGGTGCCGTCGTAACCGACTTGAAACTCACAGAACTTGGTGCCAGGGAGTTTGAAAAGCTGTACGACACCTGGCTCGAATACGCGTTATTGATCTTCCCCAGTCAGTTCCTTAACAACGACGAACAAATCGCTTTTGCTAAACGCTTCGGAGATCTCGAGTTTGATCTAGCTTCGATCTCGAACGTCGATAAAAGCGGCCACGCACACTTCGATCCAAACGAAGATTGGGTTAAATCCATCAAGGGGAACATGGGTTGGCACTGCGACAGCACCTACATGCCCGTTCAAGCGAAAGGCGCAGTTTTCACTGCCCATACGGTGCCGTCTTCTGGTGGTGAAACGGGCTGGGCTGATATGCGCTCCGCTTATGACAATCTCGACAAAAAGACCCAAAAGAAAATCTCGGGGTTATCGGCTTATCACTCGCTCTGGTATAGCCAATCCAAATTGGGTCACAAGCCAAAGGTGGGCGCGGGTTACGGTTTCCACGAACTTGATCCCCCACTAAGACCGTTGGTGAAGGTCCATCCCGAAACTGGACGCCGATCGCTCGTCATCGGGCGACACGCGTACGGAATTCCGGGCATGGATCCCAAAGAGTCCCAAAAACTTCTTGAGAATTTGGTTGATTTCGCTTGCCAGCCACCGCGCATTTACCACCATACGTGGACTGAGGGCGATGCCGTCGTTTGGGACAATCGAAGGCTGCTCCATCAGGGCCGGCCGTGGGACATGCGTGAGCCCCGAGTCATGTACCACGCTCGTATCGCTGGCGATCCCCAAACGGAATTTGCCGCTCACGACTAAAGAGTCCCGTTCCGATAAAGGATCGTCGGACAGCCGCCGCTACTTTTGTAGTAATGTAACTCGCGCTTCAATTATGCGGCGATAAGAAATTATGGAATTTGGCGACTTTAAAGCGACCGAAGCTTTTAACCCCACCTACCAACGAATCAAGGGACTTGAGCTCGAATCCCATATTGTCGATCTCGACGCATACGGTTTTACCGTCATCCCCCCAGAGAAAGTGGCTCCGCCCGATTTTCTAGAGCGAATCCGCGAAACCGTTTTGCGAATCGCGTCCGAGAGAACCGGCATTGAGCTTGCCATTGGCGAAAACGGCAGCGCAGGAGATTACCAGGGGCAACCTCAGACCGACGGTCAATTCCTGCTCTACTACCTACTGATGGCAGACCCAATCTTCGAGGAATGGGTTGTGAATCCTA
The DNA here is from genome assembly GCA_913030615.1 of uncultured Gammaproteobacteria bacterium. Lineage (GTDB taxonomy): Bacteria > Pseudomonadota > Gammaproteobacteria > Pseudomonadales > Azotimanducaceae > UBA11889. The sequence continues at coordinate 17,543 of CAJWCW010000027.1, forward strand.
CGCTGACAACCATCGCAACCTATCTGATGCACGGTCAACAGCAGCTCTCGAGCTTGACGTCGTTCATTAAGTGGAAGGGTGGAACGTATGGCGAAACGCTAGGACTCCACAGTGATTCCCCTCCAGATCGTGATGGCCGCCTACCGCCCTGCTCCGACGTCTCGAATGCCGCCTATTGCCTCACCGACTACACCGAAGAAAACGGTGCTATCGCGATGGTACCGGGGAGTCACCGCTATTGCCGAACGCCAACCCCGGGTGAAGGGGTAAAAAATGCCGTGCCAGTCGAGGCAAGGGCAGGCTCATTAATCGCTTGGCACGGAAATATGTGGCACGGGGCCTACCCCAAACAAACCGACGGTCTGCGTATGAATGTGACGAGTTACATGTGTCATAGGCGACTAAAGACCCAAGAGGCGTATCAATGGCGTGTAACGCAAGAAATGTTGGATCGTAACCCACCGGAATTTGCTCGACTCGTCGGTGCCGACGATCACATGGGTTGGGACGAAAAAGGACCCGACTTCTCTCGATTACTGAAGTATCCAAGCCCCGAGATAAAGAAGCGGATAGAGCAGGCCGCTGCCGCCCGAGCCCAACCCGCGAAGGCTGGCTAATCCATCGCCGTCTACGCATGCCGTCGTGTTGGTTTTTCTTCTCCAACGCTGATACCCCGTCAGCGTGTTCCGAGCAAGTGGGTAGTCAATGCCCGCGTTAAGTCGAATCCCGCTCGAAACCGTCGAAGACGCCGGCGGCGGGTGCCTACGACTCGTCTGCGCGCCGGCATCACTCGTTGCCCCAATGCCTGGCCAGTTCTATATGGTGCGAGGGCCATGGGAAGCCGACCCTCTATTACCACGTCCTTTTTCCGTTGCACGTTTTCGTACAGTCAAAAACGAGCAAGTCCAACTTGAATTTCTTCTTCGAATCATAGGACGCGGCACTCGACTACTGGGAACCGCTCGCGCAGGGATTGAACTGGACATTCTTGGACCACTTGGGGTCGGGTTCGAGCAGCCGCCTGGCGACTCCGCCTGGATGGTGGCAGGCGGCATCGGGATCGCCCCTTTTCCGGCATTAACGGATGCGATCGCAGCGCCTGAACGTTCATTGAGTCTTCTAATAGGCGCCCGTACCCATACCGAGATCCCCGGCTTTAAGGATTTTGAGGCGAATCTTTCCGGCGGCGTCGAAGTTGCCACCGACGACGGTTCGGCCGGCTTCGCTGGGACGGTCGTTGATCTCTTAGCATCGCGCTTGGATCGAGCATCCGATCAACCACCGTCGCAGGTGTACGTCTGCGGACCCCACGCGATGATGGAAGCCGCCGCCGCGGTCTGCAGGGACGCAGGGGTTCCTTGTAGCGTTTCCCTTGAGGCTCCCATGGGTTGCGGTATGGGAACGTGTCGAGGCTGCGTTATCCGAACGTTTCGAAACACGAACTTCACCATCTGCACGGACGGACCGGTAACCGATGCTAACGTCATTTGGTCGGACCAAAACTCACCATGACCACCGATCTATCCGTACGAATTGGCGACTTAATCCTGCGCAATCCCATCCTGACGGCGTCCGGCACATTCGGCTACGCGTCCGAATACGAAACGATGGTGGATTTCAACAAGATTGGTGGAGTCATCACCAAAGGTATTTCACCGGAACCACGCCTCGGCAATACCCAGCCACGGATCTGGGAGACCGAGTCCGGGCTTATTAACGCCATCGGTCTGGACAACGTGGGAGTAGAAGACTTCGAACGCTCCAAACTGGCTTATTTACGGGAGATAGATTGCGCCGTGGTCGTAAACTTTTTCGCCGAAAGTACCGACGGCTATGCGCAGCTGGCACGGACCTTGGGCGCTATGGCGGGCGTCGATGCATTAGAAGCCAACATTTCATGTCCGAACGTTAAAGCCGGCGGTCGCGAATTCGGGATCGACCCCGCGGCGGCGGCGGATGTGACTATGGCATCGCGCGAGGCAACGAATTGCCCGCTCATCGTCAAATTGTCGCCCGACGTCTCCAATATTGGAGACATCGCATCTGCAGTAGAAAATGCGGGTGCCGATGCCATCACCGTCGCAAATTCGGTACCTGCAATGGCAATCGATATCGACAGTCATCAACCACGACTTTCCTTTGGCAGGGGCGGACTTACAGGACCTGCCGTTCGACCCATCGTGACACGTCTTGTCTACGATTCAGCCCAAGCGACGAACATCCCTATCATTGCCTCAGGCGGCGCTTCAACCTGGCGCGACGTGGTTGAATTCATGCTTGCGGGTGCGAGCGCCGTCCAGGCTGGAACCGTCAATTTCGTCAATCCTCGAGCGAGTGTCGAGATGGCGGAGGGACTCGAAATGTACTGCCAGCAACACGGGATCAATTCGCTTAATCAACTCGTTGGCGCGGTGGACATGCCATGAAAGGCATGACCGGGACAGGACTCTACCTCAAGCTCTACTAGATCGGGTCTTCGTGGTGAACTTTGGCCCACACGTTCACAAGCCACCCGCTCAGCAATTATCAATGCACCGGGTTTACAAAGAGACGACACCCTTGATGTAACCGTCAACTTCGCCCCGAGTAACGCCTTCCATAAATACGGGATATTCAGCAATAGGGATTACATGGGTCACCAGTGGCCGTAGGTCGATGA
>CAJWCW010000028.1 GCA_913030615.1 uncultured Gammaproteobacteria bacterium
GCTAAGAATTGTGGGTTGGGTTTTTGGTAGATCTCTTCAAACGGTTCCACGCGAGCGGCCGCGATGCCCAAGCGACAGAGTTCGACAGCGGTTGCATCGGCGTCGACATTCGCCGCCCATTCTGAGATGGCTTCATCGAGAGCACTTTCGTTGGTTTTGCGGAGAGCCATGGACGCGAAACGATCGTCGTTGATACCGGCAAGCTGCGCCAGCGCAGAAAATGCAGCGTCGGTTTCGGCGGCAATCGCAAGCCAGACATCTCCCGTGGTTCGATACACGTTGTGTGGCGCAATTCGCGGATGACGGTTACCGCTTGGAGTGCGCAAGTGACCGTTGCCGTCGAATTCGAGCATAGCGTCCCCGAGGTGGACCGCGACGGCCTCAATCATTGCGGCATCGATACGCTGTCCTTCGCCGGTGCGTTGTCGATGATTTAGAGCTACGAGGATGGCGGCGGCGAGGTAATAGCCTGAGATGGGGTCGGGGATCAGACCCCCTGTATTCTGAGCGATTTCCCCTGGGTAGCCATGGATGGAGGATAGACCCGCCATCGGCTCCGTGGTTGCACCGTTCGCTGGATATTCCGCGAGTGGTCCGGTAGCGCCATAGCCCGAGACCGACGCAAAGATGATGTCTTTTCTGTGTTCGCGCAGGGTCTCCATGGTGATGCCCCAATTGCCCATGACGTGTGGGCTGAAGTTGTCTGCCAGAACGTCGAATTGAGGAAGCATGCGCCAAAACATGTCGCGGCCTCGGGGATTCGCCATATCCAGAGTAATGGCTCGTTTGTTGAGATTAACGGTGTTGTACATACCGTTGTTGTTGAGTGGATTCTGTTCGATATCGGGATTGCGAACCGCAGGGGGGACCGGCGCCCCTGCGCCACGCCAGACATCGGGTCGTTTGCAGCTTTCGATTTGAACTACGTCAGCGCCGAGTAGTCCAAGCAACTGGGTCGCGAAGGTGCCGGCCCACGCCTGCGTAAATGCGAGTACGCGGATGCCTTGTAGGGGTAGATCAGGCTCATCGGTACTTTGATGACCTTTATCTACGCTTACGGTCGTTTCGACACCACCATCGTGCTCACCAATCTCAGGTGCCCCGCGATCGAGGGCCCAGGGAGTTGTCGATAGCTTCGCTGGCGCGCCTGGTGCATGGACCAGGCGGTCGCCGATTTGTGTCGATACGATGTAGTTGCGTGCTTGCAGGTGCTCGCTTTCGAGCAACTCCTGCGCGTTCTGGACCACGCCTGCAATGCAACGACGCTGCACCAGGCCGTGGAACAACTCCCATTTGTCGCGTGTTGCGGACGCTTTTTCGAGTCCGTCGCGAACGGGTCGAGTGTCTTTCTGATTACGCCCCAGGACCGGAACGAATTCGGGATCTTTGGCTAACTCGGGCAAACCAAGGAAGTTCATCGCTTCTTCCCAAAATGCCCAGTCGCCGTACCCGAAATTGATGGCACCGTTCTGAGTTTTCCACAAAGGACCTGCCCTTCCCCGATCGCGTTTTCCGTTGGGCCCGTGCGCCATGCGATTACCACCAATGAATAATCCAAGTTCGGCCCACGGTGCACAGGTATTCGCCATGGCTTCCATTTCACTTACGTCGACACAGTCTCCGTGACCGCGGTTGCCGCTGCGAAATAATGCGGCTGCCGCGCCTACAAACCCCGCAACTCCGCTGATGTAGCCGGTCTGGTGAAGTGGGAGTTGCAGCGGGGGTTCGTCAACGTAGCGATTAATTGAACTCCAGCCGACCCGGGCGCACGTCGTCAGATTGTTACCAGGAAACTTCGCTAGCGGGCCCTCAAGTCCGTGCGGGGTGATGGATAGATGCACCGAGCCCGGTGAACGCTGCGATAGGGCGTCCGGTATTTCCGTAGATGTCGTGACGATTACATCGGCAGTCGCGATCAAACTCACGTGATCTTCGATCGTTCCGCTGACGGAACGCTTATTCCAATTGACGTAGCGATGCAGCAACGATTCCGGGTCGCGGGATGCATTATTCATAAACGGAGGTTCGTGTCGTAGAGGGTGGCCCCGAGCATCTTCAATGAGTGTTACGTCAGCGCCAAAATCACCGAACATGCGGGCAGCGTAGGCACCTGCGAGGCGGTCGGATAAATCAATGACCCGGATTCCCTGAAATGCTTTGGTCACGGTGCGCCTCCTAGAGTAGTTATCGTCCAGAGTGCTAACTGGCGATCGAGTTCAAAAAGTTGCGGAATGCTAAGACTGAACATGGAAACGTGGGACAACGTAGGGTCCTTCAGGAATGATTGCGATGGCAGAATCGCCGGTCCTTCGCACGCTCTCTTCGATGGCCGCATCGACCGAGTCGATGATTTCAACGCCTGTAAGTGCGCGCTCATCGTCGGATAAGCCCGTGGTATAGAGCTTAACGTTGGCGAGGCGTTGTGACTTCAATTGCATCTCGGTCTCCCATTCGTCGATATCGGCGAGGCGTTTTTTTAGGATGCCCGTGCGAAAAGCGGCGGGACCTTCGAGCAGAAGTCGCTCTTGGGACGCGCGATAGGCGGCGGAGCCGAGGCCTTCGGCACACTCCGAGGCGATAATGAGGTTTGCGTCTTGAGCGAGAATCCCTATTGGGTTCACCATGCCTTTGACGGTTTGGTAATAGGTTTGATCCAGCGGGTATCCCGCGGCCGAAGTCACCACAGTGCTGTACCTTTTCGGTGTGGAAACTGTGCAGTACTGATCGATGAAAGCGACTGCCTCAAGATGGCTGGCGACCATTTCACCAAAATTGACGAACGCAAGCTCACGCTTATCGTTAATCACTGTGTTGAGGGCGAATAGATTGCGACTCTTGTGCCGTTGCAGCATCGTGATGATTTCAAGCTGTTCTTCATGCAGCGGATTGCCCTTTAGGTTGCATTGCACCGTCGCCGGGTCTTCCATAAAACGAGCGCTGTGTAGGGTTCGGATCGTATCGGCGTGGGCGATACCAGGGACGACGACCTTACGTCCACCCGAATAACCGGCCATAAAGTGAGGCTCGACTAACCCCGTCGCGATGCCGAGGTCCGCCTCCACAAATCGACGGTCAAGCCGTACGGGGGTGTTCCGCGAGGTAAAACCGAGGTCGATGTGCTCTTCGTCATTGCGGGCGTCGTGATTGACGACGCGTACGTTATTCGAGACCCAGTCGTCGCCAATAACACTTGCCAATTCATTGCCTTCGTTCGGTCGGTGCAAACCGGTCGCGACGAGAACGGTAATACGCTCCGATGAGATCCCGGCGCCTAGCAGGGTTTCGATAAGCGGGCGAAGGAAGAGGTGGTTCGGTACGGGTCGGGTGACGTCACAGATCAAGATACAGACGGTCTGGCTGTCCTCCGCGAGATGTTGCAACGAGTCACAACCGACGGGCCGAGCGAGCGTGTTAGACACGCCCAGGCCAGGATTATCTATGGTTGGCATCAATGGTTTGCGTACCACGGTAACCTCGGCCGTCGTGGGGCACGATACGGTCAGAACTGATTTGCCGTACAAAAGATCGACTTTCATGGGTTAGGGCCCATTGTTAGCGGGCTTGCGAGCGTACGATGGTACAGTTGCTTAGACTTCATTGCAGAGCTCTTTTTACCGTCATTGGAGGGAATCATGGCTAGTGCAAACGACATCGAATACGAGGTCATCGTCGGATGGGAACAGCTGCCGGACGGATGGAGTTTCGTCGAAGTTGCAGGAGTGGCTACGGATTCGGAAGACCGAGTTTACGCGTTCAATCGTGGTGAACATCCAATGATCGTTTTTGATGCAGAGGGAAATTTTTTGGATGCGTGGGGTGAGGGGGTTTTCACCAATCCCCACGGCATTTATATCGGGCCCGATGATCGTGTCTACTGTGCCGATAACTTTGACCATACCGTCCGGATTTTCGATACCAGTGGACGATTGCTGCAGACGCTGGGCGAAGCCAATAAACCGTCGGATACGGGGTTTGTTGCCGGTAAAACCGCTGTACAGCATTCTGCGGGGCCCTTCAATCGGGTGACCAACGTCGCGCTCTCCCGGCTCGGGGAATTATATGTTTCCGATGGCTACGGCAACGCCCGTGTCCATAAATTTGATAGCCAGGGCGAATACCTGACGTCCTGGGGTCAACCGGGGAGTGGCCCGGGCGAATTCGTATTGCCGCATGCCATCGCGGTGGACCGATACGATCGCGTATACGTTGCGGATAGAGAAAACTCGCGGGTTCAGGTTTTTACTACGGACGGGGATTACGTTACCGAATGGAATGACGTGATACGCCCCGACGACTTGTTTATCGATGCAGACGAAAATATGTACGTGGCCGAGCTGGGTGAACGTGCAGGGTTGGCCCCGCATGTGGATATCCCGCCCCATGCGCCGCACGCACGGGTCAGCGTTCTTACCCTCGAAGGAGACGTGCGAGCGCGATTTGGTGAGAACGACCCCGTCGCACCAGGCAACTTCTTCGCGCCGCATGGGATTTGGGCGGACTCCAAAGGGGATCTTTATGTTAGTGAGGTTACTGTCAGTGGAGGAGGTCGTTGGGGACTGGTCCCCATGGACTGTCATTCACTGCAAAAATTTGTGCGTATTCGTGGCTAACTAAAAAGGCCGCGACTGGCGCGGCCTTTTATCTGCCTAGCGTCGCGAAACTTAGTGCGCGCCGTTTCGCAGCACTTTGCCGGAGCAAACCCCTGTGTGCTCGTCATCCCGAAGGATGATCTCGCCGTTGCAGACGGTGGCTTGGTAACCCGTAGCTCGTTGTTGGAACCGCGGAGCGCCTCCTGGAAAATCGTTGACGATGTACGGCTGACACTCCGCCACGCGATCAATGTCGACGACGTTCACGTCGGCTCGTTTACCGACTTCCAGTGTTCCGCGGTCCTGAAGGCCCAGCACGCGCGCGGGTTCAGCAGCAATGCGTCGGACGGCTTCTTGAATCGTGTAAACGCCTGCGTCGCGGTGCCAATGCGAAAGCACGAACGTTGACCAACCTGAGTCGATCATCTGGCTTACGTGAGCGCCGGCGTCGCCGAGACCGGGCATGGCCCAGTCGGTGGTAATCATTTTTTCGAGATGCTCAAGATTGACGTTAAAGCCGCGTTGATGGAACAACGCCTGCCCGTTCGTTTCAAGCGTCAAGCGCAGCCAAGTTTCGGAGGGATGTTCACCTGCCTCTGCGGCGATGTCGTAGAGACTCTCATACCGCGATTGCGTGTAATTTGGACGGGCTTCTTGCCCCATGGGGTAGTAACGCTTGGTGGCGTTGAGAATCATTTCTTCTTGTTCGTGGTCCTTGATCTCTTGCACGAGTCTTAAACGAAACTCTGCGTCCTGTATGGATTCTAAGCGGTCGGCGAAGTCCATGCGTCGAAGCTCATTCCACGATTTCGTGTGCCAAAAATTCCCTGTCGATAGCCCACCAACGCCGCCGCCACTGCGCGGAACAGTGACACCGGTAATATCAACGCCGTTGCGACGCATTTCGCTTACACGCTCGTCTAGGCGGACGCCGTGTTCGGCGATAGCGCTAAATAGGATCCGGCTGTTTTGACCTTCTTCGGCTAACAAGTCCATTTCGTTGTCGATGTCACCAAAGTGCGGAACGGTTTGCATCAAGCCGCCGTGGTCGCCTACGGCTTTTGATATCGCCAGTAATTCTTCGCGGCTTGCGAAGGTCCCTGGAATGGGACGGCGGTCCGGAAGGGTATGGCCCGGGTGGCGGTTGACGGAGAAACCGACAGCGCCTTCTCGGACGGATTCTCCGGCGAGGGCAGCGATTTGTTCAATTTCTTCTTGGGTTGCCTGCTCTTCGATGGCGCGTTCGCCCATCACATAGAAACGGGTCGCGCTGTGACCGACCAAGCCGGTCACATTGATCATTGGACCAAGTCGTTCGATGGAATCGAGGTAACCCCCGTAGGACTCCCAGTCCCAAGGCAGACCCGTCAGGATGGCGTGTTTAGGGATGTCCTCGACCGTTTCCATCATGCCGGCTAGAAATTCGCGATCATTCGGCTTACATGGGGCAAAGGTCACTCCACAATTACCCATTAGTGCCGTGGTAACGCCGTGCCAGGTGACCGAGGTCATGTGTGGATCCCATCCGATCTGGGCATCAAGGTGGGTGTGCAGGTCGACGAATCCTGGCGTGACGGTGTTGCCATCCGCGTGAATTTCTTCGACTCCGCTCTCCTCAACCGTTCCGATGGCGGTGATCTTGCTACCCTCGATGGCGATGTCGCCCTCGAATGGCTCGGTACCGGTGCCGTCGACGATGACGCCTCCGCGAATGACTAGATCGTGGGACATGTCCTTCCCCATGTGTTCAAGTAATTAACAAAGGCCGAGTATGCCAGATTTTCCACGGGCACGGCCGCGGGAGCCAAATTGCGGGTGGTCGATGAGAACTCGACTGATTAGACTGCATCGGTTGTGCCCAGTCGTATCGATACATCTCTCATTTACCGTGCGTTAATTCTAACGGGGTTGGTGCTGTTCGGATTTTATCTCGCGGCGGATCGTGGCCTAGTGTCGCTCGCGCTCAATTCCGACCGTAGCTATATTTCTTGGGTCATCCTTGCTGTCTACGCGTTAGCCAGTTGCCACTGGCTATGGTCGTCGTTGCAGTTGACGCGAGAACGTCAACGTTTTTCGGATCTCGAAGAAGCGCGTTTACAGGGCCACCTAACCATTTCGGTGGAGGGCGGTTTGCTGGGCGAGTTTTTCACCCGTTTGGACGCGAAATCCGACAATAACGCCGACGCGTTGGTGAACGCCTTCGGAGACGATCTAGCTAATCGCCATGCCATCGGGCACTTCGTCAGTGATGTGTTGTTGAAACTCGGTCTGCTTGGCACGGTCGTTGGTTTTATTTTGATGCTGCTTCCAGTGGGTGAAATTGAGGATTTCGATCCGTCAATGATGCAACAACTCCTGAGCGCGATGAGTGGAGGCATGGCGGTTGCTTTGTACACGACCATCGCAGGTCTTGTGACCAGCACATTATTGAAGCTCCAATACCACGTTGTTGATACATCGGCGGCGGATTTGGTGACTCGTCTGCAAGTATTCGTCGAGTCAGAGCCTCAGGAACACCGAGGTGGGGCAGAAGGCGTGGACTCGGATGCGTCATAGGATCTATAGCCAGAACGAATCCCAAGACGCTTTCACCGATCTCCTTTTCAACGCGTTGTTGGGCTTTGCGTTTATGTTTGTGGTTGCTTTCTCGCTAATCAGCGACCCGACGGATACGGGGAAAGTGGATCGCAAGGCCGAAATCCTCATTACCGTGCGTTGGGAGGATCGGCATCCAGACGACGTCGATACCTTGGTTGAGGACCCGCAAGGGAACATGGTCTGGTACCACAATCGCGATACCGGATTGATGCATTTGGACCGTGATGACCGAGGCTTGTTTCAAGATCGTGTGGTTCTCGACGGGGTCGAGGTGTCCAACCCCCTCAATCAAGAAACCGTAACGGTCAGAGCCCTGAAAGCTGGGGAGTACGTCGTGAATGTGTTGCATTATCAGGCGAACTATAGCGAGCCACTGCCGGTGTCCGTGAAGGTGGAGAAGCTCAATCCGGTCGTCAAACTCATTCACTACGAGAAACTCGAACTGACGGGTATAGGGGACGAGCAAACCGCGTTGCGTTTCAACGTTGATGGCTCGGGCGAGGTGATCGGGACCAATAGACTGAGTAAGCGCCTGCTGAGCAAGGCGGTTGCGGAAAAACGTTGATTAATACCGCGATTGTGCTGGCGCTCGCTTATGCCGCAACGGCGGGACTGTTGTTGAACCTGAACTTAGCCACGCGGTTGGCGAGATGGATCAAATTCACCTCGGTTGTCGGTGTTTCGGTGCTTTATGTGGTGACGTGGCATGGACTTAGCGACCTCCTCGGTTGGGCAACCAGCGAACCCATGCCCGAGGATTTTCGTCTCCATTGGGTTGTCATTGAGGAGCCCGATAAAGCTAGGGGTGGCGACGGGAAAATCTATTTTTGGATTCGCGAACTTGATGAGGCGGGTTTAGCTGAGGGCGCGCCAAGGGCGTATCAGGTTCCATGGGATGAGGATACGGCTGAAGCGGCAGAGGAGGCGTTAGAGGATCTGGAGGGTGGCCAGCTCTTAAATGGTCGGATGAGTAGGCAAATGATCAACCCTGATCTCATGTCCCCTGATCCAACCGCGCAGTATCGGGGAGACGAATCTGGTTCCCGCGGGGAGCGTGCTCAGTTTGAGTTTATTCGTCTGCCGCCACCGGCGTTGCCGCCAAAGCCGATTTGAGGTCGAACCGATCAATCTGCTTTGGCGGCAGTCAAACTACTATTGAAGCCAGGTTAGTCGCGCCGCTTCCTGATTGCCGAGTGCAACTTCTCGATCCTCGATAGCTCTCGCCCTCACGTAATCGTGAATCCGCGCCGTATCCTCTTCCGTCAGCACGTCGGCAAAACTCGCCATCCCCGCGGATGCCATGATCCCCTCGAGTACGATTTTATTGAAAGCGTCGTGGCTTGCGTCGCTAATGCGCCGTAAATCGGAAATCGAGCCTCCGGAACGTACGAGGAGACCGTGACAGAAGCCGCAATAATTGCCGTAGAGGCGTTCGCCACGGGCGATGTCTTCGTTGCTGGCCGTTAGCGGAGGCTGTTCTGGAATCGACCGATCCACCGCCGTTGGGGATTCGAGCGTCGCGTTTCCGCCGATCTTAAACGTGAGTAATTTGCCATAGTTGCCGTAGGTGAGGGACGCAGGTTCCGCAACGGGCGGTAACGGCTCGCCGGAGAAGAGGTCGCCGCCGCCGTTACCCGTGAGGATCGAAACGTACTGCACGCCGTCGATCATGAAACTCACCGGAGGCGCAAGAATCGACGTGTAGGTGTTGAACTGCCACAGTGCTTCCCCGTTGTCTTTGTTGTAGGCCGTCAGGTAGCCGAGCGCGTCACCCTGAAACACCAACCCGCCGGCGGTTCCAAGAACCCCGCCGTTCCAGTAGTGGGGAATTTCCACAACCCACTTGTCGACCCCGGTCAAAGGGTCAAACGCTTTTAGATACCCCTTGGGAGTGGGTTGGTCCTCCAGATTGTTGAGCAGTAATTGGGCGATGCCCGCGATCTCGATACCAAGATTCCAACCACCCTCGTTGCGCTTGTAAACACCCGAGGCTTTCCACTCCTCCGACATGCCATAAATGAGTGGATTGTCTTGCGCGGGTAGGTAGACGACGCCCGCTTCGGTATCAACTGACATTGCTTGCCAGTTATGGGCCCCGAGTGGCCCGGGAAGAATCCATTGTTCCTTTTCAAGGTAGTCGAGGTCCGGGTTCTCGACGGGTCGTCCTGTCTCTAAGTCGACGTGGGTGGCCCAGGTGACCGTGGCAAAAGGGTGCGCCCTCAATAATTTACCGTCGGCGCGATCGATAACGTAAAAGAATCCGTTCTTGGGAGCTTGCAATAGGACTTTCCGGTCCACGCCGTCGACCGTCATGTCGGCGAGCGCGATGTCCTGGACAGCAGTGTAATCCCAGTTATCACCGGGTGTGGTTTGGTAGTACCAGTTCATTCGACCTGTATCGGCGTCTAACGCGACGATCGACGCAAGAAATAGGTTGTCGCCACCTCCCGGCGAACGGATCACGCGAGTCCATGGCGAGCCATTACCGACACCGAGATAGACCTGGTCAAAATCGGGGTCATAAACAATGGAATTCCAAACCGTTCCGCCCCCACCAATTTTCCACCACTCGCCGCCTTTCCAAGTGTCCGCGGCGGTCTCCATTTCGGGATGCTCGAAAGGAAGGGAAGGATCACCAGGGACCGTGTAAAAGCGCCATACTTGCTCCCCGGTTTCAGCATCGTAAGCGGTGACATAGCCCCGTACGCCAAATTCGGCACCGCCATTTCCAATGAAAATTTTGCCTTTCGCTGCTCGGGGTGCGCCTGTGATCGAGTAGAAACGATCACGATCGATGATGGTGTCAACTTCCCATACCTTGATCCCTGTGGCGGCATCGAGTGCGATCAAGCGACCGTCGAGACTGGCGACGTATACGCGACCTTGATAAACGGCCACGCCTCGGTTGACAACGTCGCAACAGGCGCGTCGGCCCCATTCTCCCGGGACTTGGGGGTCATAAAACCAGAGCTGTTCGCCGCTGACGGCGTCGATGGCAAATACCCGACTCCACGAACTGGTCAGAAACATGACCCCGTCGACGATAATGGGAGTTGCCTCCTGGACTCGATTCGTATTCATGTCGCGTGCCCAGGCGAGCCCAAGTTCGCTCACGGATTCTCGATTGATCTGTGTTAACGGCGAGAATCGCTGTTCCTCATACGTGCGCCCGTAGGCGAGCCAGTTGCCGGGCTCTGAATCTGCGTTGTTAATCCTTGCGTCATCGATCAGTCCGATGGTCGCGGTTGGGGCGGCAAGTGCCTCAGGAGTAGACGTAATGGCGGGGTCTGATGAGGGTTCGTTCTGGACGAAAAGGACAAGGGCGACAATGGCCACCACGATGGCGACACCCGCAATTAACGTTCGCATTGGTTCTCTCCGCTGACGATTCGAAACGCCCAATAGTATTCGAGGTCACGGGTGCCGTCGCCCGCTTTTGGTGGAAATTTCGTGGGCATCAAGTGGGTGACTAATTTAGTGCTCAATACAATAGGTATTGATAATCATTCTCATTTGCATTACGTTTTATCACTCGTGAAGTAGGTAGTTGGTTCCGGTGTATAAAAAATTCATATGCTTGTGCTTGGTTCAGGTCGCAGTTTCATCCCTCGGCGACCTAAACAACGATAGTCCGGATACGCTCTTTTACGAAGAAATCACGATTGTTGGGGCTCGCGAAGCACAACAAGGCGTCACCGGTTCCGCTCAGGTCATTGATGCCGACCAGCTGAAGCGTTTTGGCCACACAGATATTCAGCGTATCGCGCGTCAAGTCCCAGGCGTCTCCATACAGGTGGAAGACGGATATGGGCTGCGCCCAAACATTAGTATTCGCGGTGTTGCTACGGAACGTAGTGGCCGTATTACGTTGCTGGAAGACAACGTACTGATCGCGCCCGCGCCGTACTCCGCGCCGTCGGCCTACTACTTTCCGACAGCCGGAAGAATGTCCTCGTTTGAGGTATTGAAAGGGCCATCGGCGATTACGCAAGGTCCCTACACCATTGGTGGCGCGTTGAACATGGTGTCAACGCCGATTCCCCGAGAAGTCGAGGGACGGATAACGGCCGAGATGGGTCAGGATGAGTCGGTCCGGGTGCACGCGACCTACGGTGATACCTCTGACGACGGTTTCGGTTTCTTGATCGAGACTCAGCAATGGCGTAGTGCGGGTTACCAGAAGATCGATCGTAGTGGCAGAGAAACGGGTCTCGACGTAGCGGACTACACTTTGAAGGCGGCGTACAGCCCGAACGAGTCGCCCCACAGCTTGGCCATTAAGATCCAACTCGCCGATCAGACCTCAAATCAAAGTTATTTGGGATTGACCAATGTCGATTTCAATCGAGATGCCGAGCGGCGTTACGGCCTTTCGTCCCTTGACCAAATTCGTACCGATCATGAACAAGTCATTTTGCGGTATGGATACGATGCGGAAGCCCTGAGTTTTTCGGCGACGGCTTACAACAATACACACGCTCGGAACTGGTTTAAAACGGAGGGCATCGATCTCGACGGTAGTGACAACGCCAGCGTTTTTTCGAAAACCAGCTGGTCGAGCGTTGTGTCCGCGGTGAATCGGGGACAGGCCATCGGCGACTGGTCCGCAGAACAACTGGCGAGCGTATTGGATGGATCGTTAGACACGGCTCTCGGAAGTATTCAGATTCGAGCGAACGAACGGGAGTATTTTTCCCGGGGTATTCAGTTGATGGCGGTGTGGGATTTCAATACGTCCGGTGCCAGTCATCGTGTGGAAGCGGGTTTGCGATATCACCAGGATGAGGAAGACCGTTTACAACGAAACAGTACCTACCATCAGGAGGGGGGAGAACTAGAACTCGATGACCTCGGGTTGCTTGGCAATGCAGGGAATCGGATTCAACAAGCCGATGCCATCGCATTTCATCTCTACGATCGAATCGAAGTGGGTCCTTGGACACTCACGCCGGGCATTCGGTTCGAGGATATTGATCAACGGCGAGTCCGATACGAAATCCGCGCAGGTCGAACCGAGAACCCAGCAAGCCGTTCGCCGAATAATCTTAGGAGCACACGATCAAACACGACCCGTGTCGTTCTGCCGGGTGTCGGTGCTCTTTATAGAGTGAATCAGACCACGGCGTTGATTGCTGGCATACACAAAGGGTTCACTGCGCCCTCGAATGCCGAGGGTGTGCAAGAAGAGGAAGCACTCAATTATGAAATTGGGGTTCGACACCAATCGGATAGTCGCCGCGTTGAGTTAATCGGATTCCTAAGCGATTACGACAATCTGTTAGGCGAGTGTACGGCGTCCTCCGGGTCTAACTGTGAGGTAGGCGACGCATTTAATGGCAATGCGGTGACTGTCAGAGGTATTGAATTTCTAGCCGGGACTGAGCTGGCGGGGTCTAGCGTACCGGTGGAACTTTCCTACACGTATATCGATGGCTCGTTCGACACCGATATTGCCGACACGGCCTTTTTCGGGGACGTGAACGCCGGGGATCCCATTCCGTACATTCCCAGACACCAGCTCCACGCGATGATCGGCTTTGTGCAAACGCACTGGGCGGTGCATTTGAGTGCGAACTTCGTAGACGAAACTTGCGTACGGGCGGCATGCGGAGCCTTCGAGATCACTGACAGTTCATTCACCGTGGATGTTGCTGGGCGTTGGTCTGTTAATGACAACCTCGGCCTGTTCGCTCGCGTTGAGAACTTGGCAGATAGCTCGGCTATTGTGGGTCTTCATCCGTACGGAGCGAGGCCCAATAAGAGTCGAACAGCGCTGGTCGGCTTGGATCTTAGTTTCTAAGCACCGACAACTTCGTCTCCAAATAAAGACGGAAAAAACCAATGCGCGCCGGCGGGTCCTGCGAGCAGTAGGCGTTGGAGCTCATTTAGTTCCACGCCTTTCGGGGCCGTTACGCGGCTTCTGGACCAACTTAATTGCGACGCGCAGTACTTATAGAGGATCGACCGGCGTTCATGGTCTGCGTGCCATTCCGCGGTACCGTGGGTGGTGGCTTCAGAAAAGAGCGTGACGCTACCGGCAGGTGCGCGCGGACAGATCGCGACACCATCAATTTCTTCGTCCCGGATTTTCTGTGGAAGCTTGAAATGGCTGTTGTGACTCGAGGGAATCACACGTAACCCGCCAGTTTCCGGCCCGCTATCGGTCAAATTGAAGGCGGCAACGCCAAAACCATGCAACGCTTGAAAAGCGGGTTGAGGGTAATGGCGACCTGGTTCGGCCCGAGTAAACGGTTCTGATGCCCCGTAGTCCGCGTGCAACTTTCCGTTGGGCATACCTTTTTGCATGCGCATGCCGAAGATGCGGTCCAACCGGAAGCAGTCACCAAGCTGTAGTCGCAATATCTTGAGGACCAACGGATGATCGACAAGGTCAACGAAGGGTTGTCCGTAATCGAGGAAGCCCGGGCCGGACTCATAGGAACCGCCTGCCATACCAAAACGGTATAGGTTGTACATGCCGAGTTTCGGATCGTTGGCGCTCTCGCTCCAATTGTCGGGAACCGCTGGCACATGGACATCGATAAGGGCGTTTAAGGTGGCAACCTCCTCCGCACTCAATACGTCTTCGATCACGAGAAAGCCCTGTAGGTCGAACAGGTATTGATAAAGCTCTAGCTCTTCATCCACGGTCACCCCCCCTCCCTTTAGATCTTATAAACAATGGACTCTCTGCGCGTACAAACTTCCCCGGGCGCTAAGTAATCTTACCCGGAGCGAAACTAGTCGTTGTGTGCGGTGGCGTGAAATCTCAGCATTTTCCCCGCGCCAACGCCTGTGTGTTGACCGCGTTCTAAGGCGACCGCGCCGTTGACCACGACCAACGAAATTCCCTCGGGTTCTCGTTTAGGGTCATCGTAGGTCGCGGTATCGTGAACGGTGTCGGCGTTGAAGAGCACCAAGTCGGCGAAACATCCTTCAGCGATGCGCCCGCGGCCATCCATCCCGAAGGTCGACGCCGAGAGTGACGTCATCCGTCGGATCGCTTCGGGCAAGGTCAAGAGACCGCGCTCGCGAACATACTTTCTGAGAATTCGAGGAAACGTGCCAAATAACCTTGGATGCGGTTTACCTCGCAACGCCGGAATGCCATCCGAACCGATCATCATGTCGTGATAGGCAAGGTTGGTTTCGATATCAGCTTCATCGATGATGAACTGAATGCAAATGGTCTGATCACCCTTCGGCGCTTTGAGAACGAGCAACACGGCTTCGGTGATATCGATGTTTCGTTCGCTTGCTATGTCCGCCAACATGCGGCCCTCAAATTCCCGGAATGCTGGACAGCTGGCGATGCGAATCACTTCGGCGAGCTCGCGACTCGGGTTATCTAAATTAAAGTACTCGATCATGCGACCGCTGCCGGCGGTGTACGGATAGACATCCAGCGTCACGCGTTGGCCCGCACTGATGGCGGTTTCGACGCGAGCCAACGAAGCGCCGACTTTGCCCCAATTCGGCCTACCGGCAGCCTTATGATGCGATATGTGGGTATGCACATCGGCTTCACGTCCAATGGTGAGAGTTTCCTCGATCGCCTCCAGCAGGCCATCACCTTCGTTACGCATATGGGTCGCGTAGAGACCGTCGTAGTCCGTTACGGATCGAGTCAGTTCGATCACTTCGTCGGTATTGCTGTAACGGCCAGGTCGATAGATCAGGCCGGTTGAAAAGCCGCAGGCCCCTTGTTCCATGGCGCGTTCGACATGATCTCGCATCAGACCCAGTTGGTGCGTTGTCGGTGCATTCGGTTCGAGCCCCATCGTGATGGACCGAACCGTGTTGTGGCCGACTAACATCATGTTGTTGATGGCCGGTTTGCGCGCCATGACGGCGTCGAAATATCCCGCTAAATCTGTGAATGTGGCGTCGTTCAAGCCTGCCAAAATGCCGCCGCTGGCGACGTTTGGATCGATGGAAGGCTCCGCTGGGATCGCGCTGAAGCCACAGTTGCCCGCCACCACCGTGGTTACGCCTTGAGCCAACTTGAACGCCATGTCTGGATGACGCAAAAACGCCCCATCGTCGTGGGAATGGGTATCAATAAATCCAGGCGCAAGACTAAGGCCCTCAGCATCGATTTCGCGGTTCGCGGGAACCGCCTCGCCCACGGCGCTTATCTTGGTTCCTTCGACGGCGACGTTAGCTTGAAATGGCTTGCCGCCGAGGCCGTCGTAGACGGCGGCGTTTCGAATGAGTAAATCCGCGGTCAAGTTGAATGCTTAATGGAAAGGCTTGTCGAACTTGCGAAACACTGGCATCGACGAAGATCGAGTGCGTTTCGACGTAAGTTGGCGAAGTCTAGGATTCGACATGGAATAGCTTGTTGTAGATGACCCAGTCACCTTCGGTCTTTAAGAACGACAGGGTGTCGAGAAAGATCAATCCAATATAACCGTCTCGAACACGAGCGACTGCTGTATCGCCGGCAATCTCAAGGGACACCGTTTCTAGTTGGATCGCTTCGTCCTTCTCCTTGGCGGAGGGTTGTTGACCGGCGACCATGTCTGCGAAGGTTGGTACGGTCATTTCGTGCAACTCGCCGTTGAGGTAACCGGTAATTTTCGCGTCCGGATGGAAGGCCTCGTGGACCTTAGCAGGATCCGACTCATACATGCTGTCAAAGTAGGTCTGAATGGTTTCTTGGATGAGATCGTGATCGCTATTGGACATGATTGGAGACCTTTGCTTCCGGAAGCATACTTTGGCACATCGCACCGGGTTTTTGCGGTTAGGTTGTGATGTTGGTTAACGTCCATGCTTGACATGTCAGAGGCCGTAGATCGTTGGTGAGGCCCGCAGCCACTCGCCGATTTTTTCGCCGATCATAATGCTGGTGAGGTTGGTGTTGGCCCTAGGGACCGACGGCATGATCGATGCGTCGGCAACTACCACGTTCGCCAACGTGTGCAGTTGACCGTATTCATTGACGACGCTGTCAGGATCTTCTTTTGGCCCCATGCGGGCGGTGCCGCAGGGGTGATAGCCACTACCGGAACGTTCTTTGCAGAGCTTTACGATGGTCTCGTCGTCGATTCCGCGATCGAGGCTTGGAAACGTGAGCTTCTCGATCATGTTAGCGAGTGGGGGGGCCGCTGCGAACGCAAGGGTGTCGCGAAAACAGCTCGCGAGTCGACGTGCGTCGCGGTCGTCTTCACAAAATCGATTTTCGATTATGGGGGCGACATGAGGGTCTGCGGAAGCAAGTCGCAATTCGCCACGACCAAACGTGTACTCAAGCACAGCTGCGATAGCGAAACTAGCGTTGCCCTCGCGAATTGCACCGAAGCTCAAGAGTTCGATCTGGAGGTCGTTACGTTTGTCTGAATTCGCGGCGGTGTACCGCAAGATGGTTTGAATGAGCGGTTGATCGGCATCAATGATGGACGAATCTTTCGCCACGCAGGAAATCGCTAATGCTGGATGGTCGCAAAGATTTCCACCTACACCGCTGGCGTCGCGAATGACATCGATACCAAATTTCTCTAGTTCGCGTCGTGGCCCGATACCGGAGCGTTTCAGGATCGCTGGCGACATGATGGCGCCGGCGGATAACACCACGCTACGCCCGCGGACAAGTTCAATCGCGCCGTTATTTCGCTCGACTTCTACACCGGTGCAACGGTCACCATCGACGATCAGGCGACGAACGAAGGTATGGGGCTCAATGGTCAAATTGGGTCGTGCTCGAGCAGGAGCAAGGTATCCCATCGCGCATGAAACGCGCATTCGCCCGAGTTTGTTCATCGGATGCGGACCCGCTCCCGTGCTATCGGGGGCGTTGGCGTCGTCACAATACGGATACCCTAAGTGTCGAGCAGCCTCGAGAAATGCTTGTTGTTGTTCAACAAGCTCACTTTCGGGGTAACGTCGAATGGAGATCGGACCGGCGTCGCCATGGTACTCCGCGTCTGGGAAATCGAGATCGCGTTCGAGGCGCTTAAATGAGGGCAAGACCTTTTCCCAAGCCCACTCCGAATTGCCGTAGTCGTTCCACTCGTCAAAGTCTTCAGGAATCCCACGCAACGCGATAGTGGTGTTAACCGCGCTCGATCCTCCCGTTACTTTGCCCCGTGGTAACGCCATGGTCCGACCGGTCGTGGGACTGTAGCTGAAGCCCCAATCGTGGTCACGATAGGAGTTGTTGTGGCTGTTGATAAGATCAAAAGGCGTGCTAGCCGGGTCCGCGTAATCGGGTCCAGCTTCAAGCAGGAGGACGTCACGATTCGGGTCTTCGCTCGCTCGGCTCGCGATGACCGAGCCGGCACTGCCCGCGCCAACGATGATGATGTCGTGGTCCGCGGTCATCAGATTACGCCCCGATCCTTCATGCTAGCTACGTCGTCGTCGTCGTAGCCGAGTTCTCTGAGAATGTCTTCGGCGTGTTCGCCAAGCTCCGGGGCTCGTATTGGACCGACCTGGGGGACACTGGTGATCTGAATGGGGTGATTGAGAATCAACGGCACAGTGATGTCATCCCTCTCCGGGGCGGAAGCCATGCGATTTTCTAGAATTTGTACATCGGTTTTGGTTTCCTCGACGATGGCGACTCGATTCACCGGGACATCGAGTTCCGCAAAGATGGCAAGCCATTCATCGGATGTTTTTTGCGCAACGACGTTCTGCAGTTCGTCACCAAATGCCCCACGGTTTTCCCACAGGAGTCGGGAGTCGGCAAAGCGTTCGTCGGTAAGCAAATGCAGTGCGTTCATACCGGTGAGTAGGAGAGACAAGAGTTCTTCGTTGCGCACCATGTTGAACTGCAGCCAGCGTCCGTCTTGAGCCTGGTACACACGCATCATCGCGTGTTTGATCCGCGTTCGATCTCTGTATTTGGTCATGTCGCCTCCGGCCAAGACCCCCTGCGCGACACCGGAGACCGACCAAAGTCCGTTGGCGAGCAGTGACGTATGCACCATGCCCCCCTCCCCGGTTCGCTCCCGGTGGAGAAGTGCCGTGACGATGCCGGCGTAAATCGAGACAGCCGTCGGGTGATCGCCCATCCCCGGTAGTCCTTGTGTGGGTGCACCGTCTGGAGTTCGCATAAGGTCCATCAGGCCGCTGCGCGCCCAATAGGCAAGTTGATCAAACCCTTTGCGCTCTCGCTCGGGTCCTTTTTCGCCGTAGGCAGTAAGGGATGCGTAGATCATCGCTGGATTCAGCGGGCGCAGGTGTTCGTAGGTGAGACCAAGAGACTCACGCACCGAGTAAGGCTGGTTGGTGATGTATACGTCGCAGTCTTCGACCAATTGACGCAGAATTTTTTTACCGTCTTCTGATTTGAGATCGAGCGTTAAGCTTCGTTTGTTCCGACCGTCCATCTGCCAGAACCAATTGCTACTGGCGTCCGGAGTGTCCGGCATATTGGAGAGTGATCGCAGCATATCTCCAGCACCCGGACGCTCGATTTTGATGACTTCCGCACCAAAGTCGGCAAGCATCATGGCGGCTGCAGGAGCGGCAATAACGGTCGCAACGTCCAGCACCTTTAATCCGGAAAAAAGATAAGTGTCCATCTTGGCCCTCGTGAGCGTTTTTCGGTCGTCCACCAACGTAAGGGTGATTCTGGGAACCGGCCGTCCTTCGCTGCAGAAGCCTAATACGCCGCCGTCTGTTTTTGTATTGAATTCACGTGATTGACCGAACTAGCTATATCGACGCAGTTACGATACACATGCGCTTGGTATTTCGACCCGGTTTCTCGTCAATGCGAAGAGAAGAACAACGGCGACTCCTGGCCATCCTAAACGAAGGCATCGAGACGGGTACCACGGCCGACGCCGGTGGAATCGTTCGTTGTCCGGTATCGGACTACACCTGCCCGACGCTGCTGGCCGAAGAACAACAGGTTTTTTTCCGTGACACGCCTATGTTGATGGGGTTGTCGACTGATCTTCCCGAGAACAACAGCTATTGGTCGGATACCGAAACGGGATTACCGATCCTCATGGTTCGTGACGATGAGGGAACGTTCCGCGCGTTTGCCAACACGTGCCGTCATCGCGGAACACAGGTCGTTGCGGATGGTCGTGGCACAGGCACACGCTTCAGTTGCCCCTTTCACGCGTGGACCTATAGCAATAAGGGAGACTTGATCGCGGTAAACAAAGAGCCGTCGTTCGGCCATGTCGAGAAAAAAGAACATGGCTTAGTGGAGCTCCCAAGTGCCGAGAAATACGGAATGCTCTGGGTGCAGCCCACCCCGGGCGACGCCATTGACGTTGACAAATGCCTCGGCGGTCTTGCTGACGACATGGAACATTGGAATTTGCCCGCTCATAGCTACACGGGGTCGCAAGTTCTCCGTGCCGACATTAACTGGAAGCTTGCCATCGACACGTTCGGCGAGAACTACCATTTCGATGTTTTGCATCGGGAATCGTTGTCCAAGGAAATTCGAGGCAATCTCCAAACGAACGATATTTTCGATCTCAATTACCGCATGGTATTTGCCTACCAACGATTCAAGGAGATCGTTGAGAATGTTCCTGACCAATCGAATTGGCCGTTTCGCATGATGACGCTTTGCGTCTATTTTATTTATCCGAATGTGATCCTGTTGGTGGACCCGTACAGCGT
>CAJWCW010000029.1 GCA_913030615.1 uncultured Gammaproteobacteria bacterium
ACGATTTCTGCAACGATATCCGCGTGGGATTCGTCGATGTTGATACCAGCTATTTCAGCACGCGGAACCATGATGTCGTCAACCGTGACAGTGTCGAGATCTAGTACACCAAGCAACATGTTCTGCCGTTGTTGTGGTAAATCGGCGCCCGAGTCGACGACGGTTCTAAGCTCTTCCATGCTGAGATCCCCCGAAACGGCGGCAGTGCGGGCCTTAAAGGGCTCAACGATCGCGTTACTGACCCAGTTAACTGCGACTACCAGCGGCCACGAGAGCTTGAGTAGTGGGTCAAGAATGTACGCCGAAGGGAAAGCGATCGTTTCGGGACGTTCCGCAGCTATGGTCTTCGGTGCGATCTCCGCGAAAATCAGGAAATAGATGGTAAGCACAATGGGTGCGAGGACTAGGCCGGTGTCACCAAATATCCGAACGCCGATCACTGCGGCCACCGTCGCCGCCGCGTTGTTAACCAGATTATTGCCGATGAGAATCACACCCAAAAGGCGGTCTTGCCTCCGTAGAAGCCGATTGGCTTTCCGCGCGCCACGGTGCTTTTTCCTGACCAGGTTTTTTAACCGATAAGGATTCAGCTTCATCATGGCCGTTTCAGAACTTGAGAAATAAGCACTCAACAAGGTCAAAACGAGAATCGCGAATAAAAGTAACGTGGTCGGTAATGTGACGCCTTCCATTCCTAGCCTCGCTGAAGTAGAAATTCGATCACGAACTTCGTGCCGAAATAGGCGAGTGCAAGCAACACGAATGCCACCAACGACCATCGTGTCGTAGTGACTCCGCGCCAGCCAAATTTTGTGTGGCCGGCCAGTAAGCTCGCGTAAACGACCCACGATGCGACCGAGAGAACGGTGTGATGTTGACTAAGATGTTCTGAGAATTTGTCTGCGAGAAACACGAAGCCCGTAGCAATTGAAACGGTGAGAATCGCAAGGCCCGCCCAAAGAAACCTAAAAAGCATGGCTTCTAGTGATTCGAGTGGCGGCAAGACGTGGACCGGGTCAATGGCAGCTCGGTTTCGTATTCGTCGCTCCACCGCCAGTACCAAGACGGATTGGCACGCCGCTAACGTCAGTATGGAATACGCGACGACGCTAACCACGATGTGAAAGAGCAAGGAGGGTGAAACGGAGCGTGGAGTAGCGGTTGGGCTGAATGCGAGTGTGTGCACAGCAAGACAACCCGCAACCGTTAGAATCGATATTAGAAAGACGAATACGTAGAGGTTGTGAACGGGTTCACGAATCGAAGCCAGTAATACGGCAACGTTAATTGTGAGGGAAATCAACGCTGCAACATTGAAAAATGACAGATCTATCCCTGAACTAGTATCAAGTACGCTGTACACGAATAAGCCATGAAAAATAAGGGCGGGCAGCACCAAGCGAACAAGATCGGATTGACGCGTAACGGTACGAGCAATCAGATTACGGACTTGCGAATACGAGCCAAGTAGATAAAAAGAGATGGCAACGATACCGGGTAAGGCCGGATTCATTCGGACTAATGGTTGCGTTATGGACGATTAGTCTGGCACATCCGATGAATGCCGTGAAGGTCAGGTTCCGGGCCCCTATAATTGGCTAAGAAAAAGGATGACGGATGTTTGAAAGTTTAAGCGATCGACTTTCGCGGACCGCACGCGGGTTGGCAGGGAAACGCCTCACCGAAACAAACATTCAAGATGCACTTAGAGAGGTGCGTCGGTCGCTTTTGGAGGCCGATGTCGCACTAGACGTCGTCTCCAATTTCGTTGCTGGCGTGCGACAGCGGGCGATCGGCGAGAAAGTTGTTTCTTCGTTGAATGCTCATGACGCGTTCGTAAAGATCGTGCATGGGGAACTTATCGAGTTGATGGGCGTCGCTAACGATTCGCTCGATCTCGCCGCGCCGCCGCCCGTCGTGGTGCTCATGGCGGGTTTACAGGGCAGCGGCAAGACGACCACTGTTGCGAAGTTGGCGCGGTTTTTGAGGGAGCGGGAGCGTAAGAAAGTCGCCGTCGTCAGTGCTGACGTATATCGTCCTGCGGCCATCGACCAGTTACGTCGGCTAGCGGAAGAAGTGCAAGCTCGATTTATTGCGAGTACCCAATCGGAGTCCCCACTGGATATTGTGAATCGAGCGCTGACCGACGCGCGGACTCAATTTGACGACGTTTTAATCGTCGATACGGCCGGGCGACTCAGTATTGACGAAGAGATGATGGCGGAAATAGCTTCATTGCATCAAGCGCTGACTCCGGTAGAAACTTTGTTTGTCGTTGACGCCATGACTGGGCAGGACGCCGCGTTAACGTCAAAGGCGTTCGACGAAGCTATTCCACTGACGGGTGTTGTTCTTACCAAAACGGACGGTGATGCTCGGGGCGGTGCGGCTCTTTCGGTTCGCGCGGTTACAGGTAAACCGGTGAAGTTCTTAGGCACCGGTGAAAAAAGCGACGGATTAGAGGCGTTCCACCCAGATCGAATTGCCTCCCGAATTCTCGGAATGGGTGACGTTTTAACACTTATCGAAGAAGTCGAACGTAAGGTCGATAAGAAGAAAACATCGCGTCTGGCCCAGAAGATCAAGCGTGGTCGCAAGTTCGATCTTGAGGATTTTCGCGAGCAGCTGGGACAGATGGCACAGTTGGGGGGCATGTCAAATATGCTCGAAAAGCTTCCTGGCGGAGGGATGTTGCCGGCAAACGCTCAAGGCCAGGTCAACGATGATGAGTTAGCTCAACTGGCGGTGATGATCGATTCGATGACGGTTCATGAACGGCGGTTTCCAGATGTGATCAACGGTTCGCGCAAACGTCGAATAGCTTTAGGGAGCGGATCACAAGTACAGGATGTCAATCGACTTCTTAAGCAGCACAAACAAATGCAAAAAATGATGAAAAAAGTTACTCGGCGAGGCGGCATGGAAAAAATGATGAGGGGCGCTGGGCAGACTCAACCGACAGGGAGACCCCAACGCCGACGTTAGTTTCAATAGTCGAGCGGAGCGATACGGAATGTTCCCTAACGGCAAACTGTTGCTGTAGAATCCCGCGCCTCTATCCACCTGAATGGAACCAATGGTCGTTATTCGGCTTGCTCGGCATGGAGCGAAAAAAGCGCCCTTTTATCACCTGACCGTTGCGAATCGGTCGGCACAGCGTGACGGCCGCTTTATCGAGCGCGTCGGGTTTTTTGATCCAAACGCGCGAGGGAACGCAGAACGTTTACGCGTTGACTTAGAGCGTATCGATCACTGGGTGTCGGTAGGAGCCCAGATGAGCGACCGCGTGCGCAGTCTAGTCGTCGAAGCTCGAAAACGACCGGTTGACGAAGCGCCGACGGTAACGACCGAGTAACGGATATGCCGTCCACCGGGGCGGATACAGTCGTTGTGATTGGCCGGATAGGTCGTCCATACGGGATCAAAGGCTGGGTTCACCTGCAGTCATACACGGAGCCGTCTAGTAATCTCATCGAGTATCGACCGTGGTTGATAAAAACCTCAAGTAGACATGAGTGGGAGCAACGGGATTGCCTGGATGTTAGGGCTTATCGGCAGAGTTTCGTGGGACTGTTTGCGGGGATCGAAGATCGTACGAAAGCCGCAAATCTTTCGGGTGCACATCTCGGTGTCTCGCCGGAGGCCTTTCCGGAACCGAAGGCGGACGAATATTACTGGCATCAACTTATCGGGCTGCCTGTGATCAATGAAAACAAAGTCGCACTTGGAATCGTAGACGACGTGATGTCAACTGGCGCTAACGACGTCCTTGTTGTTAAGAGCGTTGCGGGGGAACGGCTACTCCCCTTTGTTGCGAACACTGTGGTTTCGGTGCAACTTGGCGACTCAATTTTGGTTCGATGGCCGGAGGATTGGGGCTAGAACGAGATGTGGGCTGGAGTCGTTAGTATTTTCCCGAACCTAATCCGCACCGTGCTGAACGAGGGCGTTGTCGGACGTGCGGTCGCAAGAGGTGATTTGGGACTGGCCATATTCGATCCGCGCGATTATGCCGAGGACAATCACAGAACGGTTGATGACCGGCCGTTTGGCGGAGGACCTGGGATGGTTATGATGGCCGGCCCTTTGTCTGCCAGCGTTTCGGAGGCGCGCCGACTTTGTCCAACAGAAAATCCCGTAACGGTCTATCTGTCTCCACAGGGAACGAGGTTTACACAGTCGCTAGCTAATGAATTGGCGACATTACCAGGTCTGGTACTTGTGGCAGGTCGCTATGAGGGCGTGGATGAGCGGTTTATTGAACGGGAAACCGATCTTGAACTATCCATTGGCGATTTTGTGCTTTCCGGCGGGGAGCTAGCGGCGATGGTGGTTCTTGACGCAGTCGCGCGACTGTTGCCAGGGGTCGTCGGGAATCCCGATTCAATAAAATGTGAATCACATATGGACGGATTGCTCGACTTTCCGCACTATACGCGACCGCGGGAATTTGATGGAGACGGTGTGCCCGACATCCTACTGCAGGGTAACCATAGTGCCATCGAAGAATGGCGACAAAAACAAGCGCTCTGTCGGACTTGGTTGAAGCGCCCGGATATGCTCCTGGGCAAGGAGTTGAGCCAAGCCGAACGAGCCATGCTTATGGAAGTGATAGATACGATTGGTGAAACGTCATAACCATCGGTTGGTGACAAAGGAGATTGGATCGATGCGTCGGAATAAAGTGATCGAAGCGATCGAAAACGAACAGTTGAAGGAAGACGTCCCGACCTTCAGACCAGGAGACACCGTTTCAGTAGAAGTTCGCGTACGTGAAGGTGGTAGAGAGCGTATACAGACATTTGAGGGTGTTGTGATCGGGAAACGAAATCGCGGAGTCAACTCTGCTTTTACCGTTCGTAAAATCTCTCACGGAGTGGGAGTGGAGCGTACTTTCCAAACTCATAGTCCGGTTATCGCATCGATTCAAATCAAGCGTCGGGGCGATGTCCGTCAGGCAAAACTCTATTACCTGCGGGAACTATCGGGACGCGCGGCGCGAATAAAGGAGAAAGTCTAATTTCACGCATCGAGGCGACGATGGTTTACATGGTTGCCTTGGTTTGAACGTCGGTGCCTCGGCGTAACGCGGAGGCGTCGGCAATCTCTCCCGAGATCGCCTCGTATCTGGATGTTCTTTGGTTGCAACGCGGCTTGTCGCGGTCGACCCTAGACTCGTACCGCAGGGATTTAGTCGGTTTTCGCGAATGGTTCGACGGTGATTTGCTCGACGTTACTGAAGCCGAGTTGTTGGATTATTTGAGCGTCCGTAATGACCAAGGAGTTTCTGCACGAACGGTAGCGCGACTACTTTCAACCCTAAGGGGCTATTTTCGCCATGCGCTTGAGCGTGGTGAACTTTCTGTGGATCCTACCGCGAACGTACTGAGTCCGACGCCCGGAAGGCGATTGCCCGAGTCGCTGAGTGAGGACGAGGTCGAACGATTACTTATGGCGCCCGAACCTTCGCGGAGCGCTGTTGAATTCCGGGATCGAGCGATGCTTGAGGTTTTATACGCGGCGGGACTAAGAATCTCAGAGTTGGTCGGGTTAACGATATCTTCGTTGAATCAGCGTCAGGGCGTTGTGCGCGTGACGGGTAAAGGATCTCGTGAGCGTTTGGTACCGGTCGGAGAAGCCGCCTTGCAATGGGTTGAAAACTATTTACGGGATGCGCGACCGACGCTGTTGCGCGGACGAGTCAGCGACGTCATGTTTCCTAGCTCGCGAGGCCAGGAAATGTCCCGACAAACCTTTTGGTATGCAGTCAAACGTTATGCGGCGCGCGCTGGTATCAGCTCGTCGGTTTCTCCGCACACATTGCGTCATGCGTTTGCGACGCATCTGTTGAACCATGGGGCCGATCTTCGGGCGGTACAGATGATGCTGGGCCATGCAGATTTATCGACCACCCAGATCTATACTCACGTAGCAAATGAGCGCCTTAAGGAATTGCATGCGACGCACCACCCACGCGGGTGATCGTTACGCGGTATCGGACGATCCGATGGAACTACCTCGCCGGAGGGAAAAGCCGTGGCGGTAATCGTGCGCGTATTGATAATTGTTTGTTTGTTTTCGGCCGTGTTACTCCGAGCAGACGTCATGGACCAAGCCGAGTTGGAAGAGGTTGACGCAAGAGTTCGGGCATTGTTACCGGAGATGCGTTCAGGATTAACAATTGAACGGATAAAGAAAACACCGGTCGATGGCCTCTATGAAGTTCTACTCAATCGAGGCCGTACGCTATACATGAGCGCTAGCGGGGATTACTTCCTGGTTGGTGATATGTATGAATTTTCAAGTGAGGGGATCATCAATCTTCCTGATTTGGCCCGTCAAGAGAGTCGTAAAGAACTTATGGCTAAGGTTGATGCCGCGTCGGTAATCTCTTTTGAACCCAATGGACGTACGCTAGCCACGGTAAACGTCTTCACTGACGTTGACTGCACATACTGTCAGAAACTTCATCGGGAGATGACTCAATATCACGAGAGAGGTATTGAAATCCGTTATCTCGCGTATCCACGTGCTGGGATTGGTTCGGAGTCTTATTCGAAGATCGTTTCGGCATGGTGTTCTGACGACCCGCAACGAGCAATAACCACGCTAAAGCGCGGTGACAATATTCCAAAAAGGACGTGCCCGAATCCTGTAGCGGTGCAATATGAACTGGGCGGTCGCATAGGGGTCACTGGAACGCCCTCGATAGTCTTGTCGGATGGCCGTATGTTGCCGGGTTATCTGCCCGCGGAAAAACTTGCCGAAGAACTCGGGATCTGAAAGTTTGGCTAAGAATTCCCTGCCCCATGAGAAGGTTTTGCGGATTGGTATTGCTGGGCTAGGTACGGTGGCGCAAGGCCTGCTGACTTTGTTGGTGGAAAACGCGGAACGAATCACTCGACAAGCTGGTATGCCGATCGAGGTGGTTCGCATCGCAAGCCGTTCCGCGAAGCCCGAAGTGGACGTCGGAAAGGCGGTGTTTGATACCAATTTGGAATCGCTCTTGCACGATGATGTCGACGTTGTTGTCGAGTTAATCGGTGGTGTGGACGCGGCTCGCGAGCTGATTTCAAGTGCGCTGACTCGCGGTAAACCGATCGTGACTGCAAATAAAGCGGTGTTGGCGGAACACGCGAACGAATGGTTTAGCGGTGACGCGATACTCGGTATCGAGGCATCGGTCGCAGGTGGAATCCCAATCATGAGCACGCTCAAAAGCGGCCTATCGGGAAATCGCGTTGATTGGCTGGTCGGCATTATCAACGGAACTTGCAACTACATATTGACTGCGATGGATGAACAGGGAACGAGCTTCGCCGACGCCTTAAAGGAAGCCCAGGATTTAGGGTATGCCGAGGCGGATCCCGGGTTTGACGTGGACGGTGTTGATGCTGCGCAAAAATTGGCGCTGCTCGCGGCATTGGCATTCGACATCCCTGTAAGCATGGACGATATGTATATCGAAGGCATATCGGGAGTAACGGTGGAAGATTTACGGTATGCGCGCGAATTAGGTTTTCGGATTAGGCATGTAGGTATTGCTCGTCGAAACGAAGAGAAGTTTGAAACGAGGGTTCATCCTTCGCTCATTTCAGCAACGAATCTTGTTGGTGATGTGGCTGGGGTAGCCAATGCGGTGATTGTGGGTGCGAATGCGATTGGGTCGATACTTCTCGTCGGGCCGGGCGCGGGAGGCTTACCGACAGCGTCGGCGGTGCTCAGTGACTTGATCGAAATAGCCCGTGGCACATACCCACGGTTGAGGATTGGCCAAAACGAAGGAATACGCGTGCCTGTTGCAGCGACGGAGTCTCGCTATTACCTCAACATTCCTGCGGCGGACCGACCGGGCGTTTTTGGGGAAATAGGAGATATTCTGCGTCGCGGAGGAATTTCAATCGAAGCGGTAATACAAAAACGAGAAGCGATACGTAAAACTGACGGAGAATCTTGGGTGCCCATTGTGATGGTCACGGAACGTGTTGTTGAAGCGTCGATGGATGACGCACTGAGTCATTTATCTAGTCTCGAGAGTGTTCGAGGTCAAATTCGTCGTATTCGGGTCGCCGATTTCGATCGTTGATGGACCGATCCCTGATCATCGAAGAACGGGGTCAAAACATTTCGCATGTCGAGCTGAGCGAAGAACTGGCTGTGCCTCCTTTTTTCGCCCGGGTTTTGGCCGCGCGTGGTGTTTCCAGCAAGAATGAGCTCGATCTCTCCCTCAATCTACTAACGGGACCGAAAAGATTGCCAGGGGTCGATCAAGCAGCGTCGCGGCTGGTACGGGCGATAAATAGCGGTGAACGAATACTGGTCATCGGGGATTTCGACGCTGATGGAGCCACGGCTTCCGCGTTAGTCGTATCGCTGTTGACGGAAATGGGTGTGGCGGATGTCGATTACTTGGTCCCCAATCGGTTCGACTTCGGTTACGGGCTAACACCTGAAATCGTGGCTGTCGCGGCGAAGCGGGAACCCGCTCTCATCATCACGGTCGATAATGGGGTATCCAGTGTCGAAGGGGTTCAAGTAGCCAACGAACTGGGGATTGACGTCGTTATTACGGATCATCATTTGCCTCCCAAGGATCTTCCGAAGGCTACCGCCATCGTCAATCCGAACTTACAAGAGACGACATTTGAGAGCCCATTTCTGGCGGGTGTAGGCGTCGCTTACTACTTAATGGCCGTCGTTCGCGCCACATTACGTGCGGAGAGTTATTTCGAAAGTCACAATTTGTCCGAGCCAAACCTCGCGGATTGGCTCGATTTGGTGGCATTGGGTACTGTAGCCGATGTCGTCCCATTGGACCGTAACAACCGAATCCTGGTCTATCAGGGTCTGCGCCGCATCCGTTTGGGACACGTGCGACCCGGGATGCAGGCCTTGATCGAAATTGCCGATCGACGTCTCGAGACGTTGTCTGCCCAGGATCTAGGATTTGCTGTTGGGCCAAGGCTGAATGCCGCTGGCCGTCTAGACGATATAGGGTTGGGTATCCAGTGTTTGTTGGCCAGGGACCTTGAGAGTGCACGATCGATGGCGGTCGCACTGGATGAACTCAATAAAGCGCGCCGAGCAATCGAAGACGAAATGAACGTAGAGGCGAAGGTGTTGATATCGGAAAGTATCGACTCCGATGCACCCGCGCTATGCGTTTACGATGCATCTTGGCATCAGGGCGTTGTTGGTATTGTTGCAGGTCGGATGCGTGAACGGTTTCATCGGCCAGTCATCGCGTTCGCCGATTCCGGTGATATCGCGCCAGGCGAAATAAAGGGTTCTGCACGGAGTGTTCCTGGGCTTCACATCCGTGACGCGCTCGATGATGTAGCCACCCGCTTCCCGGGCCTTGTGGACAAATTCGGGGGCCACGCGATGGCCGCAGGATTGACAATCAGGCGCATTCACTTGGATCGTTTCCGTAAAGCCTTTGCGGAAGCGGTAGCGGGTAGAGTAGAACCACGCGATCTTGCCGGCATCGTTGTTTCAGATGGTGTGCTGGCGGTCGAGGATCTCAACGTCGATAACGCTCGTTTGATCGAAGAATATGGCCCGTGGGGGCAAGGGTTCGATGAGCCGGTATTCCATGGTGAATTTGAGTTAATTAGTCAGCGAATGGTCGGCCAAGGGAAACACCTCAAACTGATCGTTAAACAGCAGGGAAAAGTCGTCGATGCGATTGCTTTCAACCAGCAGACGATTAATTCTGATCGGATCACCATGGCATACAAACTTCAGGTAAATCGCTATTTAGACAACGAGACACTGCAGCTCTTGGTCGAGCATGTAGCCCCGAGCTAAATGGCGCTCGTGATAGAATCGCCCGCTGTCCCAAGGGGTACGAATGGCTGAAATCACCTCTATCCGCGAGCGACTCAAGGATCTGATGGCCCGTAATGAGGCCTTACGGGGGTATCTTTGACGTTTCAGTGCGCAAGGAAAGGCTCGAAGAAGTAGAGCGCGAGCTCGCCGAGTCGGATGTCTGGTCCGATGCGCCTCGAGCGGAGAAATTGTCGCGAGAACGTGCAGCGCTCGAAGCTGTGGTGACAGGGTTAGACCGTCTGTTGGAAGGCCTAGGCGATGTATCGGAACTGGCGGAAATAGCCGCCGAAGAAGGCGACGCGGCGACGCTTGGTGAACTCGATCTCAACTTGCAGGGCTATGCTCAAGAGCTGGAGACACTTGAATTTCGCCGAATGTTCAGTGGTGAATTGGACGAGGCAAACGCGTACGTCGATGTCCAATCCGGCTCGGGCGGGACGGAGGCTCAGGACTGGGCCGAAATGTTGTTCCGCATGTATCTTCGTTGGGGCGAGAAGCGTGGACTCAAAACGGAACTAATTGAACTTTCCGATGGCGAGGTCGCTGGTATCAAAAGCGCAACCGTGCTTTTTTCGGGCTCATACGCTTATGGTTGGTTGCGAACTGAGACTGGCGTCCATCGATTAGTCCGTAAATCACCTTTTGATTCGGGGAATCGTCGCCATACTTCGTTTGCATCGATATTTGTATCGGCGGAGATAGATGACGACATCGAAATCGAAATTGATACTGGAGAAGTGCGGGTGGATACGTACCGTGCCAGTGGTGCCGGAGGACAGCATGTGAACCGAACAGATTCCGCCGTTCGTCTAACCCATGAACCTACGGGAGTCGTAGTACAGTGCCAAAGCGAGAGGTCGCAGCACCAGAACCGAGATAAGGCATGGAAACAGCTACGGGCCAAATTGTATGAACGCGAATTACAGCAGCGAAGAGAAGAGCAACAGGCGTTGGAGGATACAAAAGCTGATATTGGCTGGGGTTCGCAGATCAGGTCGTACGTACTCGATCAGTCCAGGGTCAAGGATCTTCGTACGGAGCTGGAGCGTACGGATCCCGTCAACGTCCTTGACGGAGATATAGATAGCTTCCTGGAGGCGAGTTTGAAGGCGGGTTTATGACTGACGACAACGACATTGTGGCATCGCGTCGACAAAAGCTAGTCGAATTACGACGGCGGGGAGCCGCGTACCCGAACGGATTCGAACGTTCGGATTTTGCGGCGCAACTGCACGCGCGTTACGGCGATTTATCCAAAGAAGTCCTCGAAGAGAAAGCGGTGGATGTCAAGCTCGCGGGTCGGATCATGTTGCGACGTGTTATGGGCAAAGCTAGTTTTATTACGCTGCAGGATGGCACCCATCAGATTCAGTGCTACCTAAGACAACAGGATCTGGATGGGGCCACCTATAAGGAATTTGTTGACCTTTATGACCGGGGCGACATCGTTGGCGTAACTGGGACGATGATGCGGACGAAGAAAGGCGAGTTAACCGTCCACGCGTCGGAAATTGTGTTGCTTACGAAATCGCTACAGCCATTGCCTGAGAAATACCACGGCATTAGCGACCGCGAACTCAAATATCGACTGCGATATGTCGATCTTATTATGAGCGACTCGTCACGGGCCGTGTTTCGTAATCGCAGCCGCGTCATTTCAACCATTCGCCGATTTTTTGATGCTCGTGAATACTTGGAAGTTGAAACCCCGATGATGCATCCCATTCCAGGTGGCGCGAGTGCCCGGCCTTTCACCACCCATCACAACAGTTTAGACATGGAACTGTATTTGAGGGTTGCGCCCGAACTGTATTTAAAGCGCCTCGTCGTGGGCGGATTCGAACGCGTGTATGAGATTAACCGCAATTTTCGTAATGAAGGCCTTTCTAGCCGCCACAATCCCGAATTCACTATGCTCGAGTTCTATCAGGCATACGCGACGTACGAGGACTTAATGGATCTGACCGAAGAACTTTTACGCGAAGTTGTCGAGACGGTGGCGGATTCTTCCGTAATCGAATTCCAAAACGAACGAATCGACTTTGGCCGACCCATACGTCGAATCGATATGACTGATTTAGTAGCCCATGAAATCGGGGTATCGGCAGAAAAATTACGGGACCCTAAAACAATCATAAAGGCCGCTGAATCGGCGTCGCTGGACGTTGACCCTGATTGGGGACTGGGCAAAACGCTCGTTGCGTTGTTTGAAGAGCGTGTTGAAAAGACGCTTATTGCGCCAACGTTCGTTACTGGCTATCCAGCTGAGGTGTCTCCTTTATCCCGCAAGAGCGATCAGCGACCCGAGTTTACGGATCGATTTGAGCTCTTTATCGCTGGACGAGAGATTGCGAATGGGTTTTCCGAATTAAACGATCCGGAGGATCAAGCCGACCGGTTTCTCAAACAAGCCGAACAACAATCTATGGGGGATACGGAAGCGATGCACTTCGATGCCGATTATATAAAGGCGCTCGAATACGGCCTACCGCCGACCGCTGGGGAGGGTATTGGCATCGATCGCCTGGTGATGTTGGTGACGAACTCCCCCTCCATACGTGACGTCTTGCTGTTCCCACAGATGAGGTCGCGAGAGGAGTGACGGAGCAAAGGGACCGAGTGGTCCTGGAGAGTAGCTGGAAAGCAGCCCTCGCAAAGGAGTTTGACGCCGCATACCTTGTACGTTTGCGCGCCTTTTTGACCGACGAAAAACGAGCCCACAAGACGGTGTATCCGGTCGGGTCGGAGATATTCAAGGCCCTCGATTCCTGTCCATTGCCAGATACGCAAGTCGTCATCATTGGGCAAGACCCTTATCACGGCCCAGGCCAAGCCCACGGTCTTTGTTTTAGTGTTCCACAGGGCGTCGCTCCACCACCCTCGCTCGCGAACATCTTTCGAGAAATTGAAAAAGATATGAGCGACGAGACCGTACCCGGGGGTAATAGCAACAGTAAGATTGTGCCGGGTAAAGGTTGCTTAGAGCCGTGGGCACTCCAAGGAGTCTTGCTTTTGAACTCTGTTCTTACCGTTGTACGAGGACGTGCTGGTTCGCATCAGGGCATGGGTTGGGAGACCTTTACCGATAGGGTTGTTGAAGTGATTGATCGGGAGCGGGAGCATGTGGTTTTTATGCTTTGGGGAAGTTATGCGAAGCGCAAAGGCGCCATGGTCAATCGAGACAAGCATTGCGTCCTAGTAGCTCCGCACCCATCGCCGTTATCGGCGCATAAAGGTTTTTTCGGTTGTCGTCATTTCTCGAAAGCGAATCAATATTTAGTTGCACATGGGCGGGCGCCTGTTGATTGGTTCGACGTGGGATAGATAAGCTAAAACGTGCCGGCTCGAGGTGCTGTAATCAGCGTTTAGAGCGTACGTGTCAACTTCTGTGGTCCCATTAATGGGTGTCTTAACTCACCGAGTAGGTGAGAAGGCATGCAAAACTCTCAACGCGACTAATTATTCTGAACGAGCGTCAGTTCACAGTGTGCGGTGTTGAGAATGGCGTTGTCAGTGTTACTGACGATTAAGGCATAGACATCGTTGGCCATGATTACCGTACCGTTGGTTCCTGATTCATTAATATCTTGGCCAGGATGAGGTTTTTCGCCTACCCACAAGTACTGCCGTAATCGACGTTTAACAACACCACGATGCTCGGCTCGGGCGACGATCTCCTGACCGAGATAACAACCCTTAGTAAAACTAACGGTTTCAAATGCGGTGAGTCCAAGCATCTGCGGCAGAAAGCGGTCTGCGGTATTTTTCGTCACAATGGCGAATTCATTGGTGACAGCGACGTCCGCAAGAGTCGGTTGTTCACCTGATTTTGAATGAAGGGGGAATGCTTCGACGATCCAGTCGAATGGTTTGAGCGTTACTCTATTTGAACCTGAAGCGGAAAATTGAACGACCGATTTTGCGCCTTCGACGAACGTCGATTTCGAAAAAACCAGGTATTTGGATAGGTGCGCATCAAGCGACTCGACGACGCTTCGATGGACGATGAAACTCACTTCCGCGGGAGACCCAAACATCCAGCCGTTGGCAATGACGCGTCCCTTAAGACTCGTGAATGCCATGGGCATTGCTGCTTGCAAGGTCACTGTCTCGACATCGCAAGTTACGTAGCCCTGGAGGAAATTCGCCGCGTCCGGGCCCGAAAGTCTTTGTAGAACCAAATCGTTGTTTTGTTCAGTGGAGAGGGTCATCTTGCTAGTTTACCAAGGTCGGATTGTGCATGATCGGGTGACCGCGCTTGGGGGTTATTAATGGAAGAAGATGAGCGTAAAGCCCGCTGGCGCAGTCGTCGAGGTTTGTTGGAGCTCGATCTCATCCTCGTCCCGTTCGTAGACAACTGTTTTGCCGGCCTTCCTGAGCGTCTGCGTCGCGATTATTTAGATCTGTTAACTGCGGATGACGTGGATGCTTATGTCTGGCTAACGTCGAGCGAAAGTGCGCCCAGTCGCTATAAAAAAATTGTCGATGTCGTTAAAAAGTCTGTTGGCAGGGATTTTGACAAAGCCTGATTTCGTTAAGATTTCTATTCTGCTTTTTGGGTCTTCCCGTATAGCGCGAGGACCATGAAAAGCTAATATGTCGCGGGTTGTACTAGCGCAATTTTGAATGGTTAGTGTGTCGATTGATGGGTTGAAGGACGTCAAGTGGATCAACTGCTGGATACAGAATACTAGGTCGCGCGTCGGCCCGAGACTGGGGGTAGTCGAGCGTGTAATGCAAGCCCCGACTTTCGCGTCGCCACTGTGCGGCTTTCACCATCAGTTCGGCAACGTGGATTAAGTTTCGAAGTTCAATGAGGTCACTGTTGACCCGATAATTTGAGTAGTAATCGTGCACTTCCTGCTTCAGTAGTCCAATTCTTCGCGCCGCCCGTTCGAGGCGCTTGTTGGTTCGGACAATGCCAACATAGTTCCACATGCATCGGCGAAGTTCGGACCAATTATGGGAAAGAATGACGTTTTCATCGGAGTCAGTTACCCGGCTTTCGTCCCAATCGGGGATATCGCCGCGATCATCCTGGTTATCTGGGGTTTTGTTCGCGATATCGTTTGCGACGGATCGAGCAAAGACCAAACATTCAAGTAGTGAATTACTCGCAAGACGATTGGCTCCGTGTAATCCGGTGTACGCGGTTTCACCTACTGCATAAAGGCCATCTATATCCGTTTGGCCGCTCTCGTCTACCAATACTCCGCCACAGGTGTAGTGTGCGGCTGGTACCACAGGTATGCGATCGCGTCGCATATCGATTCCGACCCCAAGGCATGTTTCAAGTATGTTGGGAAAGCGTTGCTCAATTTTTTTGTCGGGAAGGTGCGTGACGTCTAGATACACGCATTCCTGACCGAGACGCTTCATTTCAAAATCGATCGCCCTAGCGACTACGTCTCGTGGCGCCATTTCGGCGCGGGGATCGAATCGTTCCATAAAACGTTTGCCATCTTCGAGAACAAGCTTGCCCCCTTCGCCACGGATGGCTTCCGAAATAAGAAACGACCTGGCGTCTGGGTGATACAGACAGGTCGGGTGAAATTGGTTGAATTCCATATTTGCGACCCGGCAACCCGCTCGCCATGCCATAGCGATTCCATCGCCGGTCGATCCGTCTGGATTGCTGGTGTACTGGTAAACTTTACTCGCTCCGCCTGTTGCAAGAACGACATAGCGCGCCTCGATGACTTCAACATCGCCGTTTTCGGCGTTATAGACGTACGCCCCCATAGTTCGTGAGTCGTTGGGAGTAGATTTTCCGGTTGTGACTACGTCGATCGCGACACGCTTGGTCAGAATTTTGATTTTCACATCGCTAAGAACTCGATTGATGAGGGTCGACGCGATCGCGTGGCCCGTGGTATCTGCGACGTGCAGAACCCTACGGTGGGTATGCCCTCCTTCACGAGTCAGGTGGGGACCGTTTCCTTGCTGGTCGAATTCGAGCCCGAGATCCTCTATATGATCGATGGCTTGGCGTGCTCGACTAACAACGTACCGGACGATTTTTTCGTTGCAAAGACCGGCGCCCGCCGCGACGGTATCGTGGACGTGCGCGTCAACGCTATCGGCCGGTTGCGATACCGTAGCCACTCCGCCTTGTGCCCGATTGGTAGAGCCACCGCGAATGTCGTCTTTGGAAAGGACAATAACCCGAGCATGGGGTGATAGATGCAATGCGGTCGCGAGGCCTGCCGCTCCGCTGCCTATGACTAAGACGTCGGTGGAAAATCGAAGGGTCAAGAGACTACTCACGACGCACGATTAGAAATCGTTGCTCGGTAGTATATACAGGACTCAGCGTGCAGAATATCGACTGCTCGGATCGAACGATACTGCCGGAGAGTGATATTGACCGCCGACACCGACCGAGAGTTGGTTCGACGAGTGCAGAGAGGTGACCGGAGTGCCTTTGATCTGCTCTTTCTCCGTCACCGCCACAAGATTCATGGTCTTGTCAGTCGGTTCGTCCGTCGCGAAGAAGAGATAGATGATGTTGTCCAGGAGTCATTTATAAGGGCTTACCGTGCCTTACCCCGTTTTCGACTCGAAAGCGCTTTCTACACTTGGTTGTACAGGATCGCGATAAATACGGCGAAAAATTACCTCACGGCGCAAAATAGGCGCCCCAGCACGTTGCAAGGTGACATTGACGAAATTGAGTTGAGCGAGGCGACGAGCGCTTTAACGGAACTCGGCGATCCAGAAAATGAATATCTGACCGGCGAGCTCGAAGTCGCTATTCGTAAAGCGCTGAACGCATTACCCGACGATTTAAAGAATGCGGTAACTTTTCGAGAATTCGATGGTCTAAGCTACGAACAGATTGCGGAGATTATGGATTGCCCGGTGGGGACCGTGAGGTCGAGAATCTTTCGGGCAAGGGAAGCCATAAACAAAAGTATAGGATTTTTGATTCGTGGTGATTAGCGGAAAATGCGGAGCAGGAAGGCGAGTCGGTGACTGAAAAGTTTAATGAGATCGTCTCTGCCATGCTCGACGACGAAGCAGATGAGTTTGAGATTCGGCGTGTACTCGGCGAAATCGCTCGTAATTCTGATTTGAAAAGCACGTGGTCGCGTTACCACGTCATCTCGAGTGTCCTCAAACAGGAAGGGCTTTCAAATCTAGACGAATTGAACGTAGGGGATGCCCCACCTGGCGACATCGAACCTTCGTCCGGTCCAAAGGCCCTAGGAGATCGAACATTAAACAGGCTGTGGACGCTGCGTCGTGGAACCCTGGTAGCGTCGTTGGCTGCGGCGATTGCGGTCCTCGCGATCATCATCACCATGAACGATGGCGGAACTACGCAGGTCGAACTTGCCGATACGCTCGTTGTGTCAGATCCCGTCGAAACGGACGGCCGTATTCCTGCAGAGAGTGACATTCTCCGCGCTGAAGCATATCTAATCCGGCATGCACAACACGTTTCCATGAACGGTTCAGCTGCGCCTATACCGTTTGTCAGAGTCATTGCGCATGAGACTGAAAGATGAGCCGATGAGATGATCGCTTCGATTTGCCGAGGTGCCGTTCTAGTTTTTGTTGTTGGTGCGGTGATGGTAGGTGGCGCCGAGCGGTCCGCGCTCGAATGGCTTGACACCATGAATCGAGGGGTCCGAACCCTCGATTACGATGGGGTATTCACATACCAAAGTGGGGCAGACCTCACTACGCTTCGTGTCATACACGTCGTAATTGACGGGATTGAGCACGAGCGACTCATCCATTTGGACGGCGCGCGGCGCGAATTTATTCGCCGGGGTCTCGAAATCACGCGGATTTTGCAACCCAAGGACAAGATTCTAGAACTCGAGAAAGCAGTTCCGCCAACACGCTTTGTTCAGTCCTTCTCGAGACGGTTAGACGCGATCGATGATCTATATCGGGTGGAATTGAACGGTTCGGGTCGAGTAGCCGGCAGACGCGCGATACGATTAAGCATCGTGCCACGTGACCAGGATCGATACGGCGTTGGTATTTGGTTAGATCACGCGACGGGATTGCTTTTGCGGTTTGACCGTTACGACCTGAGGGGATCGCGACTCGAACGGTTTCAATTCGGTCATCTGACGATTGGGGGCATTCCCCGAACAGCGGTCATTCCAGAAGAGCATGCTGGTGAGGTCAAAACAGCGATGAAACTAGCGTCAAGAGTCGAGCCTCATGTGGAACGGCGGACTCGTTGGCGCCCACAGTGGGTGCCCCGTGGCTTCCACAACTATCCTTCGAGTATTTCTCAGACGACGGGTGAACGCGACCACGTTGACGCGATGATTTACACGGATGGATTTGCGGCGTTTACAGTATTTCTACAAGCGATGCCAAATCGTCGCGAAGTGAATTTCGAACGACAAAACGGGGCTACGACCGTTATCACCCGAACGCTTCAAGGCCCGATGGGCAAGAACCAACTGGTTACCGTTGTGGGGGAATTACCGGCGAAGACTGCAAAGAAAATTGCTTCAGATATGGTTTATTTGCGCTGAACTGATACCTCGCAATTGGATAATTTTTCGATTCGATGATTGTGGCTCTTGGTACAGACGCGCGCGGATGAAGATCGCTGGTCGGGCGTTCGTGGATCGGATTCCCAGATCGAACCGGCAACAACCTCGCGATTAGTTGTCGAAACACGTTAAGCTCCGCGACTGCCGTCGTTAACAAGAATGTTGTGACTCGTTTAGATCGAACCCGCAACTTCTCCATCATCGCTCATATTGACCATGGCAAGTCCACACTTTCTGATCGTTTGATTCAGCTTTGTGGAGGCCTTAAAGATCGCGAGATGGAGGAGCAGGTACTCGACTCGATGGAGCTCGAGCGCGAACGCGGCATCACTATTAAGTCCCAAAGTGTTGCATTGGAATACAAGAGCGCTGACGGCGAGACCTATCACCTTAACTTTATCGATACGCCTGGACATGTTGATTTCAGTTACGAGGTTTCGCGTTCGCTCGCCGCGTGCGAAGGCGCGTTGTTGGTCGTGGATGCAGCTCAGGGCGTTGAGGCTCAGTCCGTCGCCAATTGCTATACGGCGATCGAACAAGGCCTGGAAGTGATTCCGGTTTTAAACAAAATCGACTTAGTGCAAGCCGACCCCGAGCGGGTGGCGGAAGAAATTGAAAATATTATCGGTATACCAGCGGAAGGCATTATCGAAGTAAGCGCCAAGACTGGGCTCGGGATCGAGCCGTTGCTTGAACAGCTGATCGCCGACATTCCGGCGCCTCGTGGAGATCCGGATTCGGGGCTTCGGGCTCTCGTCGTCGACTCGTGGTTTGATAACTATTTAGGGATTGTGTCTTTGGTTCGTGTGTTTGGCGGACACGTGAAACGTGGCGATCGGATTTTCGCGAATTCTGTCGGGAAGATACATGTCGTTGACGAGGTAGGGGTATTTACGCCGAAGCGAGAAGTTCGCGCCGAACTCGCCGCTGGGGACGTTGGTTACGTCGTTGCCGGAATCAAAGATATTCGCGGTGCACCGGTTGGTGACACACTTCTTCAGGAAGGGTCGAACGAGCTACCGGTTCCCGGATTTGAACGCGTTAAGCCGCAAGTGTTTGCCGGAATGTTTCCGGTTAGTTCCGACGATTTTGAAGCGTTTCGGGATGCGTTAGCTAAGCTTCGGTTGAACGATGCGTCGTTGCAATATGAGCCGGAGACGTCGGATGCCCTCGGGTATGGTTTCCGTTGTGGATTTCTGGGGATGCTCCACATGGAGATCGTCCAGGAACGTCTTGAGCG
>CAJWCW010000030.1 GCA_913030615.1 uncultured Gammaproteobacteria bacterium
CACTGGCAGCATGGAGATGCCCAATATGTACCGGATCAAAAGTTCCGCCGAATACAACGGTCAAAGATCGTCTCTTTGTCTCGGGCGCATGACTAGGTCTATCGGCATTGGCGAAAACTCCAATGTAACTTGATCCTGCAACAACAACCGCGAAAGATCCTGGAATCTAACCTAAATCGAAATACCCACAAATTTCACGTTATCTCTTCGATCCTTGTAGCTTTGCAACGAGCCGTTTGATTTCAGAGAGTCGTTCGCGGGGCATCTGCATCTGAAGTAGACTCTGCTTAGTTTCCGGGTCCACCGGCAAGAGTTCGGACAGTCTCCAACTGACCGAACGGGCATCGGTAAAATCAATTTCTAATCCAAGACGTTGGATGATGGGGTCTTCCGCAAGGCGCTTCAGTATTTCGACTAATGGTTCGAATTGTTCCCCGATGCTTACGGCATGTTCTTCGGGGAGAAATTCCACCTCGCCCATCAACAGTCCGTCATCTTTTTCCCAGGTACTGCAAACTCTAAATTTGGCCCCACCTTCACTTATGATCCCCAGCCGCCCATTTGGAAGGGGATTGAAATCAACGATTGAGGCGTAAGTGCCAATATCAAAGACTGAAGGAGTCTCCTCATCTTTATCGACGCGAACCTCGTTTCCATGTCTTATGAGCACGACTCCAAAACCGGTGTTCGACTTGGTGCATGCACTTATCATATCGACGTATCGTGGTTCAAAAATCTGCAAAGGAAGTCGCCCACCACAAAAAAGGACATTGCCGAGCGGGAAAAGAGGCAATTCAGTTCGACCTTGCATCCTTGCGACCATATCATTTCCTGCGACTCGCGGTTCGTTCTAGTTTCAAGGGATTACCGGCATGGATTACTTTCAGATCGTCGTTCTCGCTCTCATCCAGGGTGTTACCGAGTTCCTACCGGTCTCTAGTTCCGCTCACTTAATTCTTCCAGCACATCTCTTAGGGTGGCCTGACCAAGGATTGTCTTTTGATATCGCGGTGCACGCCGGAACCCTTTTCGCTGTCCTCGTTTATTTTCGAGACGATCTCAAGCAGTTTGCGGAAGCAGGTGTTGAATATTGGACCGATCGTAGGTTAAACGAACACGCCACCTTACTTGGCAAGCTAATACTTGCTACGGCTCCTATTGTGATCGCCGGATATATTCTTAAACCGATCGTTGAGCATGAGTTCCGATCGCTTACCGTAATCGCGCTGGCCACCATCGGATTCGGTTTGCTTCTTGGCATCGCAGATCGACACTCGCAAAATCGGACTGAATTAAATTCACTGCGTTACGTTGAAGCACTGTTCATCGGTGTGATGCAAATCCTTGCATTAGTGCCCGGAACTTCTCGATCGGGTATTACCTTGACGGCTGCATTGTTCCTTGGTCTGAATCGCGTCCATGCCGCTCGTTTTTCTTTTCTTCTGTCCATTCCCGTAATCGGCGCAGCGAGTATTCTCGCGATAAGAGAAGTATCAGCAAACAACGTTGACACAAATTGGCCGCATTTCGCTCTCGGGATGGGCATATCAGGATTGACAGCGTATCTCTGTATTACCATCTTTCTTCGACTCATTAGCCGAACCCGCCTACTACCGTTTGTCATTTATCGTATCCTACTGGGTACCTTTCTTTTGACTTTGCTATGAGTCTGAAAGACATCGATCACGTCGCGATCCCGATAGAAAATGTCGAAGAGATGCTGGTCTTCTATGAAGAATTAGGATTTCACCTAGACCGTGATCGAGCCCCTAGCTTCTACTCCGTGCATCTGGGCAACACCAAAATCAACTTTCATGCGCCCAGTCTCTGGCACTCAGAACGCTTTACTTTGCGAGGGCGAGATGCAATTCCTGGCTGCGGCGACTTTTGCTTGGTGTGGGAAGGCACCGAGGGTCAACTCCACGGCATGCTCTACAACAATAAAGTTCCCATCGTCGAAGGCCCTGTCGAAAGAGACGGCGCAATGGCTGGCGGAAGACGCGGCATCAGCACTTATGTAAGGGATCCGGACGGGAATCTAATAGAATTTATCCGCTATTGACGTGTGCCCCGCACCAGCACACCAGCCGATCCGCTAGAACGGTATGTCGTCGTCAAAATCCTCAAGGTCGGGTTCACTGCTTTGAGGCGGGTCCGCTTGTTTGTCTTGGCTGCCGCCCCGAGGCGGTTCCCCGTCGTAGCCACCAGGACTAGCTCCTCTACTGTCCAGCATCTGCATTTCGCGGGCAATCACTTCGGTGCGATATCGTGTGTTCCCGTCCTGCTCCCAAGAGCTAGTTCGCAAACCACCCTCTATGTATACCTTTGAACCCTTCTTCAAATATTCGCTTGCAATTTCGCCAAGGCGTGCAAAACAAACAACGTTGTGCCACTCGGTTCGTTGTTGCATTTCCTGAGTGGACTTATCACGCCAACTTTCACTGGTAGCCACGCTAAATCGAGTAACACCGCTCCCACTTTGGGTATATCTCGTTTCGGGATCTCGTCCGAGATTCCCAATCAGCATAACTTTATTCAGCCCTCGCGCCATTTAATTTCTCTTCTTCTGAGCATATCGAGTCTAGCGCATCGTGGATCCCCAGCCTACCGGCTTCCAACGATTTGGGTTAACGACAAGCGATTGTTGCGAGGCGCAAATGATGGCGTTAGCGTTGACCGTTTATCAAAAGGATTTTACCGGCATGAGTTCGTCACTTACCGAAAT
Organism: uncultured Gammaproteobacteria bacterium; assembly: GCA_913030615.1. Taxonomy (GTDB): domain Bacteria; phylum Pseudomonadota; class Gammaproteobacteria; order Pseudomonadales; family Azotimanducaceae; genus UBA11889. The sequence continues at coordinate 2,726 of CAJWCW010000030.1, forward strand.
CTCGGTGCAAGGCGCACGGACACACAATCTAAAGAACGTTGACCTGAACCTCCCAAGAGACAAGCTGATCGTCATTACCGGCTTATCGGGATCGGGAAAATCTTCTCTAGCTTTCGACACGCTATATGCCGAAGGCCAACGACGCTACGTCGAATCTCTCTCGGCGTATGCTCGCCAATTTCTATCGGTGATGGAAAAGCCCGATGTGGACCACGTCGAAGGTTTATCGCCAGCAATTTCTATCGAGCAAAAATCAACCTCTCACAATCCACGCTCGACGGTCGGGACCATCACCGAAATATCCGATTACTTGCGTCTTTTATTTGCCCGCGTTGGCGAGCCCCAGTGCCCCGAACACGGGGACACATTGGACGCCCAAACAATCAGCCAAATGGTCGATCACGTGCTCGACCTCAACAGAGATGAGCAAATCATGGTCCTGGCACCCGTCATCCAGGATCGTAAAGGTGAGCACAAACACGTTTTTGCCGAACTGATTGCGAATGGATTTATACGAGCAAGAATCAACGGGGTCATCGTCGATCTGGATCATCCACCCGAACTAGAAAAAAACAAGAAACACAGTATCGAAGCTGTCGTCGATCGCGTACGAATCCGTCCCGAGATGCAGCAACGATTGGCAGAATCCTTCGAGACAGCTCTTGACCTCGCAGGCGGAACCGCCGTCGTAGCTCGCCCCAACAACGTCGACGCCACAGAAGATATCGCATTCTCGTCGCAGTTTGCTTGCCCACTTTGCGGATACAGCATCGCCGATCTCGAGCCTAGACTGTTTTCCTTTAACAACCCAGCCGGTGCTTGCCAAGACTGCGACGGTTTAGGCGTCAAACAGTACTTCGACCCTGATTTGGTAGTGACGGATTCGGCCGCTTCTCTCGCGGAAGGCGCGATTCGCGGTTGGGATCGACGCAACGTTTACTACTATCACCTGCTCTCATCGCTCGCTTCACACTACGGATTCGAGCTCGAAACACCATTCAGCCGCTTGAGGAAGAAACATAGGGAGGCAATTCTTTACGGATCTGGCGAGCAGAGAATTGACTTCAGTTATGTGAATGATCGAGGAGACGTAATTCGGCGTCGACACCGATTTGAAGGTGTCCTCCCAAACATGGACCGTCGCTTCCACGAAACCGAATCTAGTTTTGTCCGCGAAAATTTACAGAAATATTTGACCGTAAGAGATTGTCCCGCCTGTCTTGGCACTCGCTTGCGAACAGAGGCACGCAACGTTTTTATCGATGGAACTGCATTGCCTGAAGTAACAAGCGGGTCGGTTGAAAATACCTTGGAGTACTTCAACAAGCTCAAGTTAGATGGTCGCCGCGGCGCTATCGCGGAAAAAATATTAAAAGAAATTCGGGCAAGACTTCAGTTTTTGGTTGACGTTGGTCTCAATTATCTCAGCCTCGATCGTAATTCCGGATCTCTATCCGGGGGAGAAGGCCAAAGAATCAGGCTGGCCAGTCAAATCGGCGCAGGATTGGTGGGGGTGATGTATATATTAGATGAGCCGTCGATCGGTCTCCACCAGCGCGACAACGCTCGCCTCTTGCAGACACTCACGCAACTACGAGATTTGGGTAACACCGTAATTGTAGTCGAGCACGACGAAGAAACTATCCGCGCCGCTGATCACATCGTCGACATGGGTCTGGGCGCAGGTATCCACGGTGGCTCCGTGGTCGCAGCAGGGTCTCTTGAAGCAATATTGGGTTGCGAATCCTCCATTACCGGTCAATTTTTGTCTGGAAAGCGATCCATAGAAGTTCCTCAAACTCGAAAGTCCTACGAAGCGTCGAAGAAATTGCAGTTAATCAACGCGAATGGAAACAACCTCAAAAACGTAACCGTGGACATACCCATGGGGTTATTTACCTGTGTTACTGGAGTTTCCGGTTCAGGTAAATCAACTCTGATTAACCAGACCCTTTATCCGATCATATCCAGAGCCCTCAACGGAACGAGCTCTGTTAACCCCAAACCCTACGACGATATTGAAGGGCTTGGATATCTGGATAAGGTGGTAGCTATCGACCAAAGCCCCATTGGACGAACCCCGCGCTCAAATCCTGCAACTTATACCGGTCTCTTCACGCCCATCCGAGAGCTGTTCGCACAGACGCAGGAAGCTAGAGCCCGCGGATATAAGCCTGGTCGATTCAGCTTTAACGTCAAAGGAGGCCGCTGCGAGGCGTGCCAGGGAGATGGTGTAATCAAGGTCGAAATGCATTTTCTGCCCGACGTTTACGTTCGATGCGACGCGTGTGCGGGGAAACGCTATAACAGGGAAACGCTCGAAGTTCGTTACAAGTCAAAAAATATCCATGAGGTTCTCGATATGACCGTCGAGGAAGCTTACCTGTTCTTCGAAGCAATACCGGTGCTTGCACGCAAACTAAAAACCATCGTTGACGTCGGCCTTTCGTACGTACACCTTGGCCAAAGTGCAACGACTCTTTCCGGAGGAGAAGCGCAAAGAGTCAAACTATCCCGCGAGCTGTCGAAGCGGGGCACAGGAAAGACGCTCTATATTCTCGACGAGCCAACCACAGGCCTTCATTTCCGCGATATCCAACAACTCCTGGAAGTCTTACAACGACTTCGAAACGATGGGAACACCATAGTTGTTATCGAACACAACCTAGACGTCATTAAAACGGCAGATTGGATCATTGACCTCGGTCCTGAAGGAGGATCAAGGGGCGGGGAGATTATTGCCTTAGGTACTCCAGAAGCACTGGCTCTTCAGAAGAAATCCTATACCGGCCAATTCCTACATTCCGTTCTTAACGTCATGTGAAGTAATTCCGGTGACGTCTGCAAAGTGCCCATAAATCGCAATTATTGTTAGCACTCAACCTTGTCGGTCTGCGGATTGGCTTCAGAATCGACTTCCGTATCTTGACTGGCAGGTCGCGTTTTAGACTCGTCTTTCTGTTCTTATTTTTCGACCACTTCGGAATCCGCTTCTGCGCTATTTTCCTCCGTGTCTCCGCGTTTCAGATCATCGTCTTCGAGGGCAAAGGTGGATTCTTCGTCGAAGTCGCCAGATTCTTCGGCGTCCATTTGGCGTCCGACTAACTCGACAAAGGCGAGTGGAGCGGAATCTCCGTGTCGGTTTCTGGTCTTTAAAATACGAGTGTAGCCGCCAGGGCGATCTTCGTATCGCGGCCCCAACTCGCTAAAAAGCTTGGCGACGGCAACCTTATTCCTCGTGCGGGAAAACGCGAGTCTACGATTCGCCACCGAATCAACTTTCGCGAGCGTTATTAGCGGTTCTGCCAATCGTCGCAACTCCTTGGCTTTCGGTACGGTCGTTTTGATTATTTCGTGCTCGATCAGCGAACCGACCATGTTTACAAACATGGCTTTTCGATGAGCACTAGTTCGGTTTAGATGTCTGCCACTTTTCTTATGTCTCATATCGATCGTCCAACCCATTCAAACGCAATGGATTCTCACGTCACTGTATTACCAGGCCGAAGACTTGCCGGAGGCCAATTTTCAAGCCGCATACCTAGAGACAATCCCCGCGAACTCAGAACTTCTTTTATTTCGGTCAGTGACTTCTTACCCAAATTAGGCGTTTTCAACAATTCAACTTCCGTTCGTTGAATGAGATCTCCAATGAAATAAATATTTTCGGCCTTGAGGCAATTGGCTGATCTAACAGTGAGCTCCAAGTCATCGACGGGGCGTAAAAGAATAGGATCGACTTCATCCGTTATCTCCTCTTCCTTCGAATCGCTCGCGTCGTCTAAATCCACGAACACGGCCAGCTGTTGTTGTAATACCGTTGCCGCCCTTCTTATCGCTTCTTCCGGGTCGACCGTCCCATTGGATTCAATATCTATAATGAGCTTATCAAGGTCAGTACGTTGCTCGACCCGGGCGTTTTCTACAGAGTAAGAGACTCGTCGCATCGGACTATATGTCGCATCGAGTCGAAGCAGTCCAATCGGTCGTGTTTCATCTTCTTCGTCACCCGTATATTCAACGGCCGCGTATCCGCGACCTCGTGTGATCGTAGCTTCAAGACGAATTTCACCCTTGTCGTTTAGAGTACAGATCTCGTGATCCGGATTGGCGATTTCTACGTCCTGAGTCAACTGAAAATCCGCGGCTGTTACTACAGCTGGGCCGGTCTTCGATAAAGAGACCGTCGCCTCGTCACCATGATGAAGCTGTACGGCCACCCCCTTCAGATTCAACAATATGTTTAACACGTCTTCTTGGACCCCTTCGATTGAAGTGTATTCATGCACGACTCCATCGATCTGGACTTCCGTGATCGCATAACCGGGCAAGGAAGACAGGAGGATACGTCGTAACGTATTACCTAATGTATGTCCAAACCCTCGTTCGAGTGGCTCTAAGGTGATGCGGGAGCGCGTCGAACTGATATCCTCGACGTCAATCCGCTGTGGTGTCAGTAATTCTGTTGCCGACTGTGACATAGGTAATTTCCTCCGCGTACGGGGCTCCATGGAAAATGAAAGCTATTCGTCGAAAAAGTTACTTCGAGTATAGCTCCACGATGAGATTCTCATTGATTTCTGTAGGTAACTCAGATCTATCTGGATGGCGCTTAAATACGCCCTCCATCTTCTCGATATTCACATCAACCCACTCGACGTCGCCTCTCTGCGCTGCTAACTCCATCGCCGATTGTATTCTGAGCTGGCCCTTTGCTTGCTCACGAACGGATACGATGTCATTCGGACTTATTTGATATGACGCAATGTTGACATGGTCTCCGTTCACAAGGATCGATTTATGCGAAACAAGTTGGCGAGACTCCGCTCTGGTCGACCCAAAGCCAATGCGGTAGACCACATTATCCAGCCGACCTTCAAGAAGACGCAAAAGATTCTCTCCAGTCGCTCCTTTCTGACCATCGGCTTTCTTGTAATAGTTACGGAATTGTTTTTCGAGTACTCCATACATCCTTCGCACTTTCTGTTTCTCTCGCAATTGAACTGCGTAGTCACTCATCCGTTGGCGCCGTGCAGAGCCATGTTGACCAGGAATCGTATCCGCCCGACATTTCGAATCCAGCGGCCGTACACCACTTTTCAAAAATAAATCCGTGCCTTCCCGACGGGACAGTTTGAGCTTGGGTCCAAGATATCTAGCCATCGTTAATTCCTATCCCTAAACACGTCTTTTCTTTGGCGGACGACAACCGTTGTGCGGTATTGGTGTCACATCGGAGATGCTATTAATTTTCAACCCGGCGCCATTCATCGCACGGACAGCTGACTCGCGACCCGGACCTGGTCCCTTAATGTAAACGTCTACACTACTCATGCCATGCGATTCTATCGTCTCAAGCGCAACCCGTTCTGCCGCAACCTGAGCCGCAAACGGCGTACTCTTCCTCGAGCCTCGAAACCCGGAACCACCGGCAGTTGCCCAGCCCAGAGCATTACCCTGTCGATCTGTAATCGTGATTATCGTATTGTTAAATGACGCATGCACGTGAGCGATGCCGTCGGCGACAGTCCGCTTGCCTTTTCTAACTGGTGGTGTTGCCTCAGCCATGCTTATTTCCTTATAAGGCGTTTTGCGCCTTTACGCGTCCGTGCATTCGTACGAGTGCGCTGACCACGCACCGGCAAGCCCCGACGATGACGAATTCCGCGCGTGCAACCAAGATCCATCAGACGCTTAATGTGCATTGACTCTTCTCTTCTCAAATCGCCTTCGATTGGAAATTTATTGAGCTCGTTACGCAGTGCGTCAAGATCATTTTCAGAGAGATCCTGAACGCGAACAAACGGGTCAACTCCCGCACTATCACAAATCTTCTTTGCTGAGGTTCTTCCAATACCGTAAATGTACGTCAACGAAATTACCGCGTGACGGTTGTCGGGAATATTTATACCTGCAATTCGAGCCATCTCTATCCCTGCCTCTGTTTATGTCGGGGTTCTGTCTTACAAATAACTCGCACGGTGCCTTTTCGACGTACGATCTTGCAATCCCTACACATTTTCTTTACTGACGCTCTAACCTTCACGATCTTCGATCCTTTTCAACGAGGGCGTTTTCCGTATCCCTTCAAGTTGGATTTTTCCATCAATTTCGCATACTGGCTCGACATGAGATGCGATTGCACCTGCGACATAAAGTCCATTGCGACAACTACGACAATCAGCATTGCTGTGCCCCCGAGCTGAAAGCTGACATCAAAAAAAACAATCATCAATTCGGGTAGCAGGCACACTGCCGTCACATACAACGCCCCAAAAACCGTTAAGCGCGTCATCACGTCATCAAGATATTTCGCCGTTTGTTGACCGGGGCGTATCCCGGGAACATACGCACCTTGCCGCTTGAGATTATCTGCCATGTCCTTCGGGTCGAACTGAATAGCTGTATAGAAGAAACTAAAGAAAATGATTCCGGCCGCAAAAACCAGGATGTACAAGGGCTGTCCCGGACTTAAGAACAATGAAATATCTTGTAACCAATCCCAACCAGGATTTTGGCCAAACCATTGCGCAATCGACGTTGGCGCCATTATTAAACTACTAGCAAAAATCGCCGGGATTACCCCTGCCATGTTGATCTTGAGTGGTAGATGACTCGTCTGCGCTTGGTATAGGCGACGTCCTTGTTGACGCTTCGCGTAATTGACGGTGATACGACGTTGGCCGCGCTCAATAAATACGACAAAGCCAACAATCAAAAACGCAATGCCTCCGATCAAAAGCAATACGATGATATTGATATCACCTTGTCTTGCTGCCTCAAACGCTTGGCCAACTGCTGAGGGAAATCCAGAAACGATCCCAGAGAAAATGAGTAGGGAGATGCCGTTGCCGATTCCTCGTTCAGTAATCTGCTCCCCAAGCCACATGACGAACAATGCTCCTGTCACCAGGGTCGTAACAGATACGAAGTAGAACCCTGGACCCGGACTGAACGCCAACCCTTGTCCAGCCAGCGTGCCCGTCAACGCCGTTCCCTGCACAAGACCTATCAATACAGTCCCATAGCGTGTGTATTGAGTGATCTTCCGGCGTCCCGCATCACCTTCTTTTCGCAACTGACTTAGCGACGGATACATCATGGTCATCAGATTCATGATGATGCTTGAGGTAATGTATGGCATTGGGCCGAGTGCAAGGATGCTCATCCGCTCAAGCGCGCCACCCGAAAACATGTTGAAAACGTCAAGGATTCCGCCCTGATTGGCCTCAAAAAGACTACGTAATTGATCAGGGTTAATCCCAGGTACCGGAATATGGGTGCCGATTCGGTAAACGAGTAATGCAAACAATACAAAAAACAGGCGGCCACGCAGCTCAGAGAGGCCCGATTCAACACCCGCTAGTCCTTGTGTAGTCGTTGCCATTATTTCTCGCCGCTAACTTTCGTCCGCGATTGTTCCGCCGGCCTTCTCAATGGCCGCACGGGCACCCCGAGTTACCCAGAGTCCCTTTATCGTCATCGCCCGATGGATCTCTCCAGATAGGAAGACACGGGCACGTTTGACGTCTTTCGACAGGACGTTCGCGTCTTGAAGTGATTCGAGAGTGACTTCGTCACCCGTTACTCTGTTAAGTTCCCCGACCCGCACCTCAGCCGTAACCGCTCCAATTCTTGAACGAAATCCAAACCTCGGGATGCGTCGTTGAAGAGGAAGCTGCCCGCCTTCAAACCCGATTCTCACTTTTCCCCCTGAACGCGACTTTTGCCCTTTGTGACCGCGTCCACACGTTTTTCCCTGTCCAGCCGAAACACCTCGACCGAATCGTTTACGCGGCTTTCGGCTGCCGCGAGGAGGATTTATGTCGTTAAGCTTCATTAATTGTCTCCGTCAACCTTAAGCAGATAATCAATTTTATTGATCATCCCGCGAACGGAAGCAGTATCTTCAACTTCAACTTCATCACCAATTCGCCTCAAGCCGAGACCAGAGACACACGCCTTATGCTTCTTTAAGCGACCCGCGGTGCTCTTAACAAGTTTGATTTTTACGCTCTTAACCGCCATGAAGTTACGCCACTAGTTCGTCCATGGTTTTGCCACGTTTCGCTGCGACAACACCCGGTGAGCGCATATTACAAAGGCCTTTGTATGTCGCTCGTACAACGTTGATAGGACTCGTCGATCCGTAACACTTTGCTAAGACATTGCGGACACCCACCGCCTCGAGAACCGCGCGCATGGTTGCGCCAGCAATCACTCCCGTGCCTTCCGACGCAGGTTGCATATATATGGTCGACGCACCGTGACGGGCAGTAATCGGATACCAGAGAGTATTTCCATTCAACTCAATATCGACCATGCCTCGACGCGCTGCCTCCATCGCCTTCTGAATGGCTAGCGGGACTTCTCGTGCTTTACCACGTCCAAATCCGATCCGACCCGCACCATCCCCAACAACCGTCAGTGCGGTAAAACCAAAAATTCGCCCACCTTTAACCACTTTCGCGACTCGGTTAACTTGAATCAGTTTTTCGACAATGCCTTCTTCTTTAATCTCGTCCGAATAAGCCATAGCTAGAACTCCAATCCACCTTTGCGCGCAGCTGCAGCAAGTGCTTTTACGCGACCATGGTATTTGTATCCAGAACGGTCGAAAGCAACGCGATCGACCCCGACCTCCTTCGCCCTCAACGCAATTAAATCCCCCACTTTGCCAGCCGCTTCCACATTTCCCGTGTTATCCCCGCGTAAACTCGGATCAAGCGTCGACGCTTGGGCAAGAATGCGGTCTCCTTCTGGCGAGACAACCTGTGCATACATGTGTTTGGCCGATCGATACACAGTCAATCTCGTCGCGCGTTTTTCGCGCATTTGCATTCGCCCCCTCCGGGCTCGCCTCATTCGCGATTTTGTTTTTGAATCCATTATTATTTCTTTTTCGCTTCTTTCCTGCGTACACGCTCTCCGGCATACCGAACACCCTTACCCTTGTAGGGTTCGGGCGGGCGATACGAGCGAATCTCCGCAGAGGCCTGGCCGACCAGCTGTTTATCAACTCCACTCACCACGATTTCCGTTTGGCTGGGAGTCGTGATCTCAAGGCCATCGGGGATTTCATAATCAACCGGGTGAGAAAATCCTAGCTGTATCGTCAATTTGTTACCTCGTGCCTGCGCACGATATCCCACCCCCAACAATTCCAGTCTCTTTTCCCAACCCTCGTTAACGCCTTGTACCACGTTATTAACCAGCGCTCTGGTGGTCCCCGCCATGGCCCAGCCTTCACGTGAACTCGCTTTGAAAACCAATTCATTGTTACTCTGCTCGACTTCGACATTGTCCGCTAAAGGAACCGTCAATTCGCCTTTACTCCCCTTCACCGTTATTCCCACTTCGGTGACACTCGCCTCGACACCTTGAGGCAATTCAACTGGACTTTTGGCTACACGCGACACATTAACCTCTCAAAAAACTGTGCAAAGCACTTCGCCGCCAATACCGTCTCGGCGAGCGGCTTGATCCGTGATCACTCCTTTATTGGTACTCACAATCGCAATGCCTAACCCACCCTTCACTCGAGGTAGGCGCTCGGCATCTCTATAAATGCGTAATCCCGGGCGACTAATCCGAGCTATTTCTTCGATCACTGGAGTGCCTTCGTGGTATTTAAGCGCTATCGAAAGCTCTGGCTTGACATCGTTTTCAACATGGAAATCCTTGATGTAGCCCTCGGCCCTAAGTACCTCACAAATCGCAATCTTTAATCTTGAACTCGGCATCGAAACATTGGCACGACTAGCAAATTGAGCATTACGAATCCGCGTCAACAAGTCTGCGATAGGGTCTTGTAAACTCACAGCTACCAACTCGCCTTAACTAACCCTGGGATGTCGCCACGCATCGCCGCTTCTCTTAGTTTCGTGCGAGCTAGTCCGAACTTTCGATAGACGGCTCTGGGACGACCTGTTATTCCGCAACGGCGTTGCTGCCGTACCGGACTCGCATTACGGGGTAATTTCTGCAGCTGCATCTGAGCTTCCCAGTGTTCATCATCCGTCGCCGAACGGTCATTGATAATCTCTTTTAGAGCAGCTCTTTTGTCAGCATATTTAGCAACCGTCCGTGCCCGCTTCTTTTCTCGTTGGATCATTGAAAGCTTCGCCATGATCAGCTCCTAAAAGGAAAATTGAAGGCTCTAAGTAACTCGAGCCCGGCTTCGTCGGTGGCAGCGGTATTTGTGACGGTCACGTCTAGACCGCGAATTTTGTCAATCTGATCGTAATCGATTTCAGGGAAGACAATTTGCTCCGCAATACCCATCGAAAAGTTCCCATGCCCGTCAAACGAATTGGGGTTTAATCCTCGGAAATCCCGCATGCGGGGAATGGCGATACTAATCAGCCGCTCAACAAATTCGTACATGCGCCGACGACGCAGGGTTACTTTACAACCGATCGGATAACCCTCTCTAATCTTGAATCCAGCCTCCGACTTACGGGCTTTTGTAATTAAAGGCTGTTGCCCGGAGATTCGACTCAGATCGCCAACCGCACTATCCATGATTTTACGATCCCCAAGAGCTTCGCCGACACCCATGTTAAGGGTGACCTTCGTCAGACATGGCACTTGCATCGGCGAGCTATACCCGTATTGCTTCTGTAGTGCAGGACGAATTTCTTGAAAATACTTTTCTTGCAACGTGTTCATCTATTCATCAACCAATCTTCCGTCCGACTTGAAAACTCGAACCTTTTTCCCGTCGTCTGTTCGAATACCGACCCGATCAGCCGTATTGGTCGAATCGTTGTATATCGCTAGGTTAGAACGGTGTATCGGCGCCTCGAGATCAACAATCCCGCCACGCTCCCCAGACTGTGGATTTCCACGTTGATGTTTCTTCACTAAGTTCACCCCGGAAACGACAACACGATCGTTGGCTAATATTTCGACTATCGCCCCTCGTTTTCCCTTGTCCCGTCCGGCAATGACGATAACCTCATCTTCTTTACGCATTTTTCTCATTCGGTTTACCGTGTCACAACACTTCAGGGGCTAGCGAAATAATTCGCATGAAATGCTCTGTCCGCAGTTCCCTCGTGACGGGACCAAAAATCCGTGTGCCTATCGGCTGAAGCTGCGGGTTCAACAAAACCGCAGCATTCTGGTCAAAACGAATGACGGAGCCGTCGCCACGTCGCACACCTTTCTTGGTACGAACAACGACCGCCTCCATTACTTGTCCTTTACTAACTCTGCCTCGCGGGATCGCCTCTTTAACCGTAACCTTAATGACATCCCCAATTCCGGCGTAACGTCGGTGCGAACCGCCAAGCACCTTGATGCACTGGACACGCCGGGCACCACTGTTGTCAGCAATTTCGAGCATTGTTTCTGCCTGAATCATCCCGCATCTACCTGGATAGCACGCTTGTCAATAGATTCTAAGCACCAACTCTTTGTTTTCGAAAAAGGTCGCGTTTCAACGACACTGACTAAGTCGCCCACCTTGCAATCATTGTTTTCGTCGTGAGCCGAAACTTTGGCCGACCGCCGCATGTACTTCCCGTAGATAGGATGCTTCACCTGGCGTTCGATACGAACAACAACAGTTTTATCCATACCATCCGAGACCACCACACCGGAAATTACTCGATTCTTGTGCTCGGGCATCTCAGACACTTTGCTTCTCCCTGATCAATGTTTTTACCCGCGCAATGTCCCTTTTCGTTTCGCCAATAAGGTGACTTTGCGGGAGTTGCTCACTTGCCCTTTGCATCCGCAAATTAAAATGCTCCTTTCTCAATTTGACGAGCTCGGTTTGGAGTTCATCTACGTTCTTCTCTCTCAACTCTTCCGTTTTCATCACATTGCTGACCGTCGAACGATCGTCGTTGCAACAGGAAGCTTAGATGCCGCAAGCGTCAATGCAACACGCGCCACATCCTCCGGTACTCCTTCCATCTCGTATAGCACACGACCGGGTTGAATCTGTGCGACCCAATACTCCACTGCACCCTTCCCCTTGCCCTGGCGCACCTCAAGAGGTTTTTTTGTTATTGGTTTATCCGGGAAGACGCGTATCCATATCTTGCCGCCACGTTGCACGTGTCGAGTCATCGCTCGCCGTCCCGCTTCTATCTGTCGTGCCGTCAGGCGACCTCGACCAGTAGCCTTGAGGCCATACTCGCCAAAACTCACCCTACCGCCACGAATAGCAAGACCTCGATTACGACCTTTTTGGGCCTTTCTAAAACGTGTCTTCTTGGGTTGAAGCATTGATCAAGTCCTAAGCGCTGACCGCCGGAGAGATGTCCCCAAATTCATCTTCTTCAACTCCAATGATTTCGCCTTTAAAGATCCACACTTTGACGCCCAAAATGCCATAAGTCGTCTTTGCCTCGGCCGTCGCATAATCAATGTCCGCCCGAAGCGTATGCAGTGGTACACGCCCTTCGAGATACGACTCCGAACGTGCTATTTCAGCCCCTCCAAGGCGGCCTGCTACTCGAACCTTGATGCCTTTTGCGCCTAATCGCATCGCATTCTGGATGACTCGTCTCATCGCTCGTCTGAATTGAACGCGTCGCTCAAGTTGTTGCGCCACATTCTGAGCAACGAGCAAAGAATCAATCTCCGGCTTCCGAATTTCCTCCACATTGACGTGTACGGCCATTCCCATCATTCGCGTCAAAATGACACGCAACTTCTCCACATCTTCTCCTTTTTTTCCTATGACGATGCCCGGGCGAGCGGTAAATATGGAGACCCGTGCTGTTTGTGCCGGTCGCTCGATCTCGATTCGACTTACTGACGCCTGCGACAAGCGTTCTCGGAGAAAAGAGCGCACCTGAAGATCATTCAATAAGTATTCAGCATACGTTTGTTTTTCCGCATACCACACCGACGTGTGTTCCTTAACGATGCCTAACCGCATTCCAGTTGGATTAACTTTTTGTCCCATACGAATTACCTAACCTTCATCTGTCAGGGTGACGGTGATATGACACGAACGTTTCAGAATCCGATCGGCGCGACCTCGCGCGCGGGGTCGAATTCGCTTCATGGTTGCACCCGCGTTGACATACGCCTCTACTACCGTCAGCTCGTCAATGTCCGCCCCTTCGTTATGCTCAGCGTTGTGGATTGCACTTTCGAGCACTTTCCTAACTAATCGCGCGCCCTTTTGAGACGCAAACGTTAACGTACTAAGTGCCTCGTCTACTGATTTGCCACGTATCTGATCGACGACCAAACGCGCTTTCTGGGGCGAAAGGGGAAGCTTTCTCGCGGTTGCTCCTACCAGCATCTCGATATCCTCAACGTTGTGCCCTACGATCACCCGCGTGTCCTCTAAAAGTTCGCGTGGGCGCAAACTCGCCCAATTTGTGACCAACCATATCTTCTGAAATGAAAATCGGAATGTGCTGTCGGCCGTTATATACCGATATCGTTAAACCAACCATATCGGGCATAACCATCGAGCGACGCGACCACGTTTTGATCGGCCGTTTGTCATTGGTCTCTTTCGCCTTTTCAACTTTCTTCATTAGATGTAAATCAACAAAAGGCCCTTTACGTAAAGATCGAGGCACTGCTCTATCTCCTTCCGCGCCGACGTACGATGAGCTTATCGGTCCGTTTATTCTTTCGCGTTTTGTATCCTTTGGTGGGCACTCCCGTGGGAGATACCGGGTGCCGCCCCCCTGAAGATTTGCCTTCGCCACCTCCATGGGGATGATCTACGGGATTCATCGCAACCCCGCGAACTGTCGGGCGTACGCCACGCCATCTTTTCGCTCCCGCCTTACCGAACGAACGCAGATTGTGTTCGCCACTTCCTACTTCTCCTATCGTCGCTCGACAATCGGCCAATACACGTCGCATTTCACCCGAGCGCATACGCAGCGTCGCATACGATCCTTCACGTGCGACCAATTGAGCGGAAGAACCAGCGCTCCGCACCATCTGTGCACCTTTATCGGGTTTGAGCTCGATGCAATGAATGACGCTGCCCAGCGGAATACTTTTCAGAGCCATGGCATTACCGGGACGAACAGGCGCTGAAGCACCAGACATAAGTTCGTCTCCCACCTTCAACGTCCGCGCAGCAATGATGTAACGGCGCTCGCCGTCGGCGTATTTCAATAAAGCGATATTAGCGGTTCGATTCGGATCGTACTCGAGTCGCTCCACCCACGCTCTAATGCCATCTTTATTCCTCTTAAAATCAATTTTTCGATAGTGTTGCTTATGTCCACCGCCGCGATGGCGAACAGTGATTCGTCCGGCAGAATTCCGTCCACCAGTCGCGCTCTGGGGCTCGGTAAGTCGTTTGTAAGGAGTACCTTTATGTAAATCAGGATCCACGACCCGAACCACGAAGCGTCTTCCTGCCGAGGTCGGTTTTGCCTTAATGACAGGCATCAACTAACGGCCTCGGTAAAATCAATTTCTTGACCTTCAGCCAACCGAACGTACGCTTTTTTCCAGTTCTTAGAGCGCGATGGCCCTCGAACCGTACGTTTTATTTTTCCTTTCACATTTAGGGTGGTGACATTTTCAACCGATACTTCAAAAATCGTCTCCACCGCGCGCTTGATCTCAAACTTTGTGGCATCCGATGCAACCTTGAACGCGTATTGATTTGACCGCTCTCCCATAACAGATACTTTTTCCGAGATGTGCGGCTCGCGAAGCACGTTGTATAGCCGATCAGGATTCATACTAATGTCTCTTCCACATCCTTAAGAGCATCGACGGTCATAAGTACTTTCTCATGACTAATCAAACTGACCGGATCAATACTTTTGATATCCAGAATGCTGACTGTCTTTAGGTTCCGCGCGGCAAGGACAAGTGAACTATCTAATTTGTGATCCACAATGAGTACGTCTTTAAGATCCATTTCACTCAACTTGTCTACTAACGCCTTTGTTTTATGGGTATCTAAGGCAAATTCTTTCACGACCAGCAATCGATCTTGGCGAATCAGTTCAGAAAGAATGCATCGCAGCGCACCCCTATACATCTTGCGATTTACTTTCTGCGAAAAATCCCGCGGTTTCGACGGAAACGCTCGCCCGCCTCCGCGCCAAATTGGGCTTCGTATCGAACCCGCTCGCGCTCTACCTGTACCTTTTTGCCGCCAGGGTTTTCTTCCGCCACCACGGACTTCTGCGCGTGTTTTTTGGGAGCTCGAACCGCTTCGTCCTGCCGCCATAAAGGCAGTGACGACTTGGTGAACCAACGCTTCATTGTATTCTCGACCGAAGGCGACTTCAGAAAGTTCCACCGATTCGTCTCCGGATAGGAGCGACACATTCATGTTTCGGTCCCTTCGTCTACTCGCTCATCCGCCGATGTTGGAGCACTTTGAGTAGCGGCTTTAACGCCAGGCATAACAATCACATCACCACCCACGTACCCCGGTACCGCGCCTTTGACTAAAAGGAAATTCCTTTCGCCGTCGACCCGGACAACAACAAGATTCTGCGTCGTCACTCGTGCGTCCCCGAGATGCCCAGCCATCTTTTTGCCTTTAAATACTCGGCCCGGCGTCTGACACTGACCGATGGAGCCCGGCGCACGGTGCGAAACGGAATTACCATGGCTGTAGTCTTGATGACTAAAGTTCCAACGTTTGATGCCTCCAGCGAATCCCTTACCCTTCGAAGTTCCGGTGACATCGACAATTTGGCCCTCAAAGAACTGATCCACTGTCAGCTCTCCACCCACAGTCAGTTCATCAGTCAGATCGTCTACACGAAATTCCCAAAGCCCTCGACCGGCTTCAACATTTGCTTTTGAGAAATGTCCCGCAAGCGGTCGCGAGACCGAATTATTCTTAGCATTACCAGTGGTAACTTGAATCGCGTTATACCCATCAAGTTCCTCCGATTTAACCTGAGCTATGCGGTTCGCTTCAACGCCGATAACGGTAACGGGCGTCGACGTACCCGCGTCGTCAAAAACGCGTGTCATCCCTAGCTTTTGGCCTACTATGCCGGTGAGCATGTTCTGCGTATCCCTCTTTCGCAACCAACGCCATGTTGCAAGTGGCCGCTTATCCAGTTACCCGGATAAACGGCCACGTCGTTAATCATTGGTCCCCAATCGGGACCCTGTATCTCCCCAACCAGATCGAGCTATCGGAGATCGATCCTTTCCTCAATTCAAACTGATCTGCACCTCCACTCCTGCCGCAAGATCGAGCCTCATAAGCGCATCAACCGTTTTTTCAGTTGGTTCCAAAATATCAATAAGCCGTTTGTGAGTTCGGATCTCATATTGATCACGCGCATCCTTATCGACGTGTGGAGATATCAGCACCGTAAAACGTTCCTTTCGGGTTGGTAACGGAATAGGCCCAAGCACTTGGGCACCAGTACGTTTAGCTGTATCTACAATTTCTTCCGTCGATACGTCTATCAATCGATGGTCAAACGCCTTCAGGCGTATACGAATGCGTTGGTTTTCAGCCACTTACTTTCCAAATCGCTTTTTTGACGACACTTCTGGGAGACGAAGCATCGGCCCCTCGAGCGGACCGCGAATCATACTCGCGTGTCGACTGAGTGTAAACTTGGAAAACCCGCTTTTTTAGCGGCTTACAAGACGATTAGAGGTAACTTTTCTGCGGGTAGTATGCGGGGAACTTGATATTTAACTGACAATTTTTGTGACGACGCCTGCGCCGACAGTTCTGCCACCCTCAC